>JAEWAG010000148.1 GCA_023391775.1 Pseudomonadota bacterium
CCACAATCGGCGGTTCCGCAGTTCCGCAGACCGTGCTGTCCATGACCGAGATTTCCCCCGCGCTCGCGCGCAAGATCGCCCAGACCATTGCCGAGGAAATCGGCGCGCAGACCGCCCAGGTGGTCGCGGCGGTCGGCCTGCTGGACGAGGGCGCGACCGTGCCCTTCATCGCCCGCTACCGCAAGGAAGTCACCGGGGGCCTGGATGACACCCAGCTGCGCAATCTCGAGGTGCGCCTAGGCTACCTGCGCGAGATGGAAGACCGGCGTGCGGCGATCCTGTCCAGCATCGCCGAGCAGGGCAAGCTGACCGACGAGCTGCGCGGCGAGATCGAGGCTGCCGACACCAAGTCGCGCCTGGAAGACCTGTACCTGCCCTACAAGCAGAAGCGCCGCACCCGCGCGCAGATCGCCCGCGAGGCCGGGCTGGAGCCGCTGGCCGACGGCCTGATCGAGGACCCGGCCCGCGTTCCGGAGGAATTCGCCGCGCAGTTCGTTGATGCCGACAAGGGCGTGGCTGACGCCAAGGCTGCGCTGGAAGGCGCGCGCGCGATCCTGATCGAGCGCTGGGGCGAGGATGCCAGCCTGCTGGGCGAACTGCGTTCGTGGCTGGAGGCCAACGGCCAGATCCGCTCGAAGGTGGTGGAAGGCAAGGAAACCGCCGGCGAGAAGTACCGCGACTATTTCGACCACGTCGAGCCGCTGGCGAAGATTCCCTCGCACCGCCTGCTGGCCCTGTTCCGTGGCCGCCGCGAGGAATTCCTGCAGCTGGACCTGGAGCCGGGCATCGACGTGGAAGCCGGCAACGCCTATGCCGAAGGCCGCATCGCGCGGCAGGCCGGCATCAGCGACCAGGGCCGCCCGGCCGATGCCTGGCTGCGCAACGCCTGTCGTCTGGCCTGGCGCGCCAAGATCCACCTGCACCTGCTGCTGGACCTGTTCAACCAGGCGCGCGAGAAGGCCGAGGCCGAAGCGATCGCGGTGTTCGGCGACAACCTCAAGGACCTGCTGCTGGCCGCGCCTGCCGGGCCGAAGGCCGTGCTCGGCCTGGACCCGGGCCTGCGCACCGGGGTGAAGGTCGCGGTGGTCGATGCCACCGGCAAGCTGGTCGCCACCGACACCATCTATCCGCACGAGCCGCGCCGGCAGTGGGACCAGTCGCTGGCCGCGCTGCGCAAGCTTTGCATCGCCCACGGCGTGCAGCTGGTGGCGATCGGCAACGGCACCGCCTCGCGCGAGACCGACAAGCTGGCCGGCGACCTGCTCAAGCTGGTACCGGAGCTGAAGATGCAGAAGATCGTGGTCAGCGAGGCCGGTGCCTCGGTGTACTCCGCATCGGAACTGGCGGCGAAGGAGTTCCCCAACCTGGACGTGTCCCTGCGCGGTGCGGTGTCCATCGCCCGCCGTCTGCAGGACCCGCTCGCCGAGCTGGTCAAGATCGAGCCCAAGGCCATTGGCGTAGGCCAGTATCAGCATGACGTGGACCAGTTCCGCCTGGCGCGCGCGCTGGATGCCAGGGTCGAGGACTGCGTCAACGCGGTCGGCGTGGACGTGAACACCGCCTCGGCCGCGCTGCTGGCCCGCGTATCCGGCCTGAGCACGACGGTGGCCGAGAACATCGTCAGCTTCCGCGACCAGAACGGCGCCTTCCCCTCGCGCAAGGCGCTGCTGAAAGTGCCGCGCCTGGGCGAGAAGACCTTCGAGCAGTGCGCCGGCTTCCTGCGCATCGCCGATGGCGAGCAGCCGCTGGATGCCTCGGCGGTGCACCCGGAAGCCTATCCGGTGGTCGAGCGGATCCTCGCCGGCAGCGGCAAGCAGGTGAAGCAGATCATCGGCGACAGCGCCTTCCTGCGTTCGCTCAAGGCCGAGCAGTTCACCGACGATAAGTTCGGCCTGCCCACCGTGCGCGACATCCTCAAGGAACTGGAAAAGCCCGGCCGTGACCCGCGCCCGGAGTTCAAGGCGGCCAAGTTCGCCGACGGCGTGGAGGACATCAAGGACCTGCGCCCGGGGATGATCCTCGAGGGCGTGGTCAGCAACGTGGCGGCGTTCGGCGCGTTCGTGGACATCGGCGTGCACCAGGACGGCCTGGTCCACATCACCGCGCTGAGCGACCGCTACGTCAAGGATCCGCGCGAGGTGGTCAAGGCCGGGGACATCGTCAAGGTGAAGGTGCTGGAGGTGGACGTGGCGCGCAAGCGCATCGCCCTGACCTGCCGCATGAGTGACGAGCCGGGCCAGGCCAGCGCGCGCGATGCACGTGGCGGCGATCGCGACAGCCGGGACAACCGTGGCGGCCCGCGCGGCGGCGATCGCGGTGGCCGTGGCCAGGCGGCCCGTCCGCAGCAGCAGGCTGCCCCGTTCAACAGCGCCATGGCCGATGCGCTGAAGGGCCTGCGCCGCGGCTGAGGCCGCGCCTGGCGGGCAAAGAAAGGGCCGGCAATGCCGGCCCTTTTCTTATGGGGTGCGGGTGTCCGCTCAGGCCGCGCTGGCCGCCTTGCTAAACTCGTCGTAGGCCGCCTGCGCGTTGGCGGCGTACATCAGCGAGGGGCCGCCGCCCATGTAGACCGCAACGCCCAGCATCTCGTGGAACTCCTCCGGGGTGGCGCCCAGGCGCACCAGCGCCTTGGCGTGGAAGCCCAGGCAGCCGTCGCAGCGGTTGGCCACGCCGATGGCCATGGCGATCAGTTCCTTGGTCTTCTCGTCCAGCGCGCCCGGCGCCATCGCGGCCTTGCTGAGCGCGCCGAAGCCCAGCATCACGTCGGCATTGTGGGTGCGCAGCTGGGTCAGGTTGCGCGAGATGTCGCGGGTCAGCTCGGTGTAGTTGGCAGCGTTCATGGGCATCCTCGATGGTTGATTGGCGTCAGTATATTAGTCATGACTAATTTAGCAATGGCTGATACAATGGCGCCATGAGTCTTCCATTCAGCTCCGCCGACCGCCGCTTCTTCCGCGACAAGGCCGCCGAAGCCGCGGCCATGCTGCGCACCCTCGGCCACGAGCAGCGCCTGCTGGTGCTGTGCCTGCTGATCGCCCATGACGAACTGTCGGTCAGCCAGCTGCTGGATTACGTCGACCTGAGCCAGTCAGCCCTGTCGCAGCACCTGGCGCGCATGCGTGAGGACGGGCTGGTCAGCAGTCGCCGTGAAGCCCAGACCATTTACTACCGCATCGCCGATCCGCGCGTGGAAGCGCTCGTGGCCGCGCTGAAGCGGACCTTCTGTCCCTGAATTCCTTGCGAGCTCTTCAATGAAGACTGTGACTCCCGCCGAAGCCCAGGCCCTGCTTGCCTGCGGCGCCCTGCTGGTCGACATCCGCGGCCGCGACGAGCATGCCCGCGAGCGCATCCCGGATGCCTGCTGCATCCCGCTGGATCGTGTCGCCACGGAAGCGGATGGGCTGGCGCACGCCGATGGACGCCCGCTCCTGTTCCATTGCCGGTCCGGCATGCGGACCCGTGCCAATGCCATCGCGCTCGAGCAGGCGGCGGGCGGCCGGGAGGCCTATCTGGTCGAGGGTGGCCTGGAGGCGTGGAAGCGGGCCGGCCTGCCGACCGAGCGCGATGCCGGTGCACCGCTGGAGCTGATGCGCCAGGTCCAGCTCGGCGCGGGCGGCTTGGTGCTGCTGGGCACGCTGCTGGCGGCTACGGTATCGCCCTGGTTCCTGCTGGTGACCGGCTTCGTCGGCGGCGGCCTGTTGCTGGCCGGCGCCACCGGCTTCTGCGGGATGGCGCGCGTCCTGGCGTACATGCCGTGGAACCGGGCGCTGCGTGGCTGAGTGACGGTGCACAGCGCGGCCGCCTTAAGCGGCCCGGCTGACGATATGGGGCTGTACCTCGGCGCGCTACCCGCGCCTTGGAGCGTGGCGCACGCGCCGATCCGCCGGCGCATGCGCCCGACGGCGCGGCTCAGGCCACGCGGCTGCGGCGCTGGCGCTCCAGGTGCACCAGCAGCAGCGAGATCGCCGCCGGCGTCATCCCGGGAATTCGCTGGGCCTGGCCGATGCTGAGCGGACGCACCCGTTCCAGTTTCTGCCGGACCTCGGCGGACAGGCCGCGCACCGCACCGTAGTCGAAGTCCTGCGGGACCGGCGTGGATTCGTGCCTGCGCTGGCGCTCGATCTCCTCGCGCTGGCGGTCCAGGTAGCCGGCGTACTTGACCCCGATCTGCACCTGCTCGGCCACCTGCGCATCGGCAACCGCCGGGCCCAGGGCCGGCACTTGCATCAGTGCCGCATAGTCCAGTTCCGGCCGCTTGAGCAGATCCAGCGCATTGGTCTCGCGGCTGACCGCCACGCCCAGCACCGCCTCGACCTCGCGACCGATGGCGTTGCCAGGCGTGGCCCACAGCGCGCGCAGTCGCGAGGTCTCGCGCTCGATCGCCTCGCGCTTCTCGCAGAAGCGGGCCCAGCGCGCCTCGTCGACCAGGCCCAGCTCGCGGCCGGTCGCGGTCAGGCGCAGATCGGCGTTGTCCTCGCGCAGCTGCAGCCGGTACTCGGCGCGGCTGGTGAACATGCGGTACGGCTCGGACGTGCCGTGGGTAATCAGGTCATCGACCAGCACGCCCAGGTAGGCCTCGTCCCGGCGTGGCGACCAGCCTTCCTGCCCGCGCACATGGCGGGCGGCGTTGATGCCGGCCAGCAGGCCTTGCGCGGCCGCTTCCTCGTAACCGGTGGTGCCGTTGATCTGGCCGGCGAAGAACAGGCCACCGACCAGTCGCGTCTCCAGCGTGGGCTTGAGTCCGCGCGGGTCGAAGAAGTCGTATTCGATCGCGTAGCCGGGCCGGGTGATGTGCGCGTTGCCGAACCCGCGGATGCTGCGCACCAGCTCCAGCTGCACGTCGAACGGCAGCGAGGTGGAGATGCCGTTGGGATAGATCTCCACCACGTCCAGCCCCTCGGGCTCGACGAAGATCTGGTGGCTGTCCTTCTCCGCGAAGCGCACCACCTTGTCCTCGATGGACGGGCAGTAGCGCGGACCGATGCCCTCGATCTGGCCGGTGTACAGCGGCGAGCGGTCCAGCGCGCCACGGATGATCTCGTGGGTGCGCGCGGAGGTATGCGTGATCCAGCACGAGACCTGGCGCGGATGGTCCTCCACCCGACCCAGGAAGGACATCACCGGCATCGGGTCGTCGCCGGGCTGCTCTTCCATCTGGCTGTAATCCAGCGAGCGGCCGTCGATGCGCGGCGGCGTGCCGGTCTTGAGCCGGTCGATCGCGAACGGACGCTCACGCAGGCGCGCGGCCAGGGTGGTGGCCGGCGGGTCGCCCATGCGCCCGGCCGCGTACGTGGTCGGGCCGATATGGACCTTGCCGGCCAGGAAGGTGCCGGCGGTCAGGACCACCGCGCCGGCCTCGAAGCGCAGCCCGGTCTGGGTGACGGCACCGCGCACGGCATCGCCTTCCATGACCAGGTCATCGACCGCCGCCTGGAACACGGTGAGGGTGGGCTGGGACTCGACGATCCGCCGGATCGCGCTGCGATACAGGCCGCGATCGGCCTGGCAGCGGGTCGCCCGCACCGCCGGCCCCTTGGACGCATTGAGCGTGCGCCACTGGATGCCGGCCAGGTCGGCCGCATGGGCCATGACCCCGCCCAGGGCGTCGATCTCCCGGACCAGGTGGCCCTTGCCGATGCCGCCGATGGCCGGATTGCAGCTCATCGCGCCCACGGTCTCGATGTTGTGGGTCAGCAGCAGGGTGCGGGCACCGGAGCGCGCCGAAGCCAGGGCGGCCTCGGTGCCGGCGTGGCCACCGCCGATGACGATGACCTCGTACTGGTAGAAGGAGGAAGAAGGCATGGGTATGGCTCTGGCCGGGACCGGCGCGGCGCCGGTGTCACGGCGGCCGGGTTTTTTTTGACGCGGGGCTAAAGTTTGGCACGCTTCGTGCGGATATACCGTAAGCACCCATTGCGGCACTACGTCGGGGGGCGTTGACCGGAATTGGAACAGGGGCCGGTCGAGCGCGCGATGGGGAAGCCTGGGGCCGTCAGTCGGGGGACTGCCGGCCCCTTTTTTTGCCCGCGTTTCCGCCCCGGGGCCCACAACCGCGCGGCACGGCGCTTCCGCAAAGAAAACAGCCCGGCCTTGCGGCCGGGCTGCGTATTGGTGCCGACGTCCGGCAGGGCCGGAACAGGGGGGATCCAGATTTCCCTGCCGGAC
>JAEWAG010000193.1 GCA_023391775.1 Pseudomonadota bacterium
GGCCCAGCCGGTATCCGCCGCCGCGCGGCGCGAGCCGCAGCTGGGTGACGAGCCGGCCGCCGGTGCCGACGACGTGGCCGCCGGCGCCACCGAAGCCAGCCAGCCGGAGCTGGGACTCGAGGAGCCCGCGGGCACGGGCAGCACCCTGGGCCGGCGCGAGATCCAGGACTTCGACTAGATCGTCTCGCTGTACGTGGCCGCCCGCGCCGGCAGCACCCTGCGCGGCGAGGACATCGTGGTGGCGGCAGAGAAGACCGGCATGGTCTTCGGCCACATGAACGTGTTCCACCGCCTGCTGGAAGGCCACCCCGAGCGCGGCCCGGTGTTCAGCATGGCCAGCATCATCAAGCCCGGCAGCTTCGACATGGCCACCATCCGCGAACTGGAAACCCCGGCCATCGCGTTCTTCCTGACCCTGCCGGCGCCGGGCCCGGCGCTGGACGCCTGGGAAAAGATGCTGCCCACCGTGCAGCGCATGGCCGAGCTGCTGGACGGGGTGGTCCTGGACGACAGCCGCAACGCCCTGGGCCGCCAGCGCATCGCCCATATCCGCGACGACCTGCGCGCCTACGACCGCCAGCACGAGGCGCCGCCGCTGACCAAGGCCCCGCGCTGGTAAGCGGCGCGGCGCGTCCACCATGGCCATCACAGGCCTGAGCCACGCCACCTTCCTGGTCGCCGACCTGGAGCGGACCGCGCGCCTGTTCCGTGAGGGACTGGGCGCGCGCGAGGTGTACGACAGCGCCGGCCGCGAGCATTCGCTCTCGCGCGAGAAGTTCTTCCTGCTGGGCGGGGTCTGGCTGGTGGCGATGGAAGGTGCGCCGCTGAGCGAGCCGACGTACCGCCACCTGGCCTTCGCGGTCGACGCGGACGAGCTGCCCGCGTTCCGTGCGCGCCTGCTGGCGCTGGGCGTCGAGGTCCTGCCCGGTCGCGGCCGGATCGGGGGCGAGGGCCAGTCGCTGTACTTCCGCGATTACGACAACCACCTGTTCGAGCTGCACGCCGGCACCCTGGACCAGCGCCTGGCCACCTACGCCGCCGCCGGCGGCGCCTGAGCCGCCTTCGCGGCAACGGCGGCAGCACTGGTGTATCCGTGTGTGCTCACCCCCTCGCGGGTAAGATCGTGGCCCCCGCACCGCACCGTACGCAGATGACCTCCAGCCCGGCCCCCGCCGAACGCGCCGCTGAACTTCGGCGCAGGATCGAAGACGCCAACCGGCGCTACCACGAGCTGGACGCGCCTGACATCACCGATGCGCAGTACGACGCGCTGGTGCGCGAGCTGGAAGCGCTGGAGGCCACGCATCCGGAGCTGGCTGCGCCGGATTCGCCCACCCGCAAGGTCGGCGCCGCGCCGTCAGGCCGCTTCGCCGCGGTCACCCATGCGTTGCCAATGCTCTCGCTCAACAACGCCTTCGCCGACGACGAGGTTGCCGACTTCGTGCGTCGCATCGGCCAGCGCCTGGACCGCGAGGACCTGGCGTTCTGCGCCGAGCCCAAGCTGGACGGGCTGGCGATCAGCCTGCGTTACGAGGACGGTGTGTTCGTGCAGGGAGCCACGCGCGGCGACGGCGCCACCGGCGAGGACGTGACCGCCAACCTGCGCACCATCGGCGACATCCCGCACCGGCTGGCCGGAAGCGGCTGGCCCAGGGTGCTGGAGGTGCGCGGCGAGGTGTACATGGCACGCGCAGAGTTCGAACGCTGGAACGCGCAGGCGCGCGAGAACGGCGGCAAGGTGCTGGCGAACCCGCGCAACGGCGCGGCCGGCTCGCTGCGCCAGCAGGACCCGGCGGTCACCGCCCAGCGTCCGTTGAGTTTCTTTGCCTATGGCGTGGGCCTGGTCGAGGGCGGCGCGATGCCGCCAAGCCATTCGGCCACCCTGGCCCAGCTGGCCGGCTGGGGCTTCCCGGTCAGCGAGCTGGTGCAGGTGGTGCATGGCCTGGAAGGCCTGCTCGGGTACTACCGCCACATCGGGCAGGCGCGCGACGGCCTGGCCTTCGATATCGATGGCGTGGTCTACAAGCTCGACGACCAGGCCGGCCAGCGCGAGATGGGTTTCGTCTCACGCGCACCGCGCTGGGCGCTGGCGCACAAGTTCCCCGCGCAGGAACAGACCACGGTGCTGGAATCGATCGAGGTCAGCGTCGGCCGCACCGGCGCGGTCACGCCCTGGGCGCTGATGCAGCCGGTGCTGGTGGGCGGGGTCACCGTCACCCGTGCCACCCTGCACAACGCCGACCACGTCGCCCGCCTGGACGTGCGCGACGGCGACACGGTGATCGTGCGCCGCGCCGGCGACGTGATTCCGGAAGTGGTGCAGGTGGTGATCGACCAGCGCCCGCCGGATGCCCGGCCGTGGACGATGCCCACCACCTGTCCGGCCTGCGGCTCGGAACTGGTGCGCGAGGAAGGCGCGGCGGTGTGGCGCTGCTCGGGCGAGCTGAGCTGCCCGGCGCAGCTGGTTCAGTCGGTGTTCCACTTCGCCTCGCGCCGGGCGATGGACATCGACGGCCTGGGCGAGCGCTACATCGAATCGCTGGCCGAGTTCGGCTACCTGCGCGACGTCTCCGACCTGTACCGGCTCACCCTGGACGACCTGCTGGAGATGAAGCAGCGCGCCGACGCGCGTGATGGCGTGGCGGCCGAGGCGCCGCGCTCGGCCAAGGTCGCCACCCGCTGGGCGGAGAACCTGATCGGCGCGATCGACCGCAGCCGCGACACCACCCTGGCGCGCTTCCTGTTCGCGCTGGGAATCCAGCACGTGGGCGAAAGCACGGCAAAGACCCTCGCCCAGTGGCTGGGCGACCTGGAACTGATCCGCCGCCTGCCGTGGCCGCTGTTCCGTCGCATCCCGGACATCGGGGGCGAAGTCGCGCGGGCGCTGGGCCATTTCTTCGACCAGCCCGGCAATCAGGCGGTGATCGACCACCTGCTCGAGCGCGGCGTGCGCATTGGCGACAGCCACGCGCCGGATCCGCGCCTTGGCCAGGTGCTCGACCTGGCGACCCTGCTGGTGGATCTGGAAATCCCGCGCATCACCCCGGTCCGCGCCGCACAGCTGGGCGGTGCGTTTGCGGGCGCGCAGGCATTGCTGAACGCGCCGTTGCACAACCTGGGCACCGCCGGCCTGCCGTCGGAAACGGCCGCGGCGCTGGTCACCTGGCTGGAGCAGCCGGCCAATGCACGGCTGCTGCTTGGCGCGTCCGAGGCCCAGGCCCGCATCGCCTCGCTGCTGCCGGCGCAGGGCGCGGTGCAGGCCGGTCCGCTCGAGGGGCAGACGGTCGTGCTCACCGGGACGCTGGCTTCGATGAGTCGCGACGAGGCCAGGGACAGGCTCGAGGCGCTCGGCGCCAAGGCCGCCGGCAGCGTGTCGAAGAAGACCAGCTTCGTGGTCGCGGGCGAGGCGGCGGGTTCCAAGCTGGCCAAGGCCGAGGAGCTGGGCATCGAGGTCTGGGACGAGGCGCGCCTGCTGGCCTTCCTGGAGCAGCACGGATGAGTGTGGGCGACTGGGGCCCCAGTGCGGGGCTGGAGGCGCTGCGCCTGCGCGCGCGCCTGTACGCGCTGGTGCGTGGCTACTTCGCCGAGCACGGCGTGCTGGAGGTGGAAACGCCCATCCTGAGCGAGGCGGGCAATACCGAGCCCAACATCGACAGCTTCACCACGCGCTTCAGCGGTCACCGCGCCGCGGGCTCGGACCAGCGCTGGCTGCGCACCTCGCCCGAATACCCGCTCAAGCGCCTGCTGGCGGCCGGCGTTGGTGACTGCTACGAGCTCGGCCGGGTGTTCCGCAACGGCGAGGCCGGCGGCCGCCACAACCCCGAGTTCTCCATGCTCGAGTGGTACCGCGTCGGCTGGGACCACGTGCGCCTGGCCGACGAAACCGTGGCGCTGGTGCGGATGGCCCTGACCCTGGTCGGGCGGGACGCAGCGGTGGTGAGCACCACCTACCGCCAGCTGTACCTGGACATGGCCGGCGTGGATCCGTTCGCGGCCGACGAGGGCGCCCTGCGCGCCTGCCTGCACGACACCGGGATCGATCCGCGCGGACTGGGCCGGGACGACTGGCTGGACCTGGTGATGACCCACCGCATCCAGCCGGCATTGCCGGCCGACCGCATCACCGTGGTCCACGACTGGCCCGCCAGCCAGTGCGCGCTGGCGAAGGTCCGCGATGGCGACCCGCCGGTGGCCGAGCGTTTCGAGCTGTACCTCGGTCCGCTGGAGCTGGCCAACGGCTACCACGAGCTGACCGACGCCCACGAACAGCAGCGCCGCTTCGCCCGCGACCTGCAGGTGCGCGCCGGACGCGGCGCGGTACAGCCGCCGGTGGATGCGCGCCTGTTGGCCGCGCTCCACGCGGGCATGCCCGAATGCGCCGGCGTGGCCCTGGGCATCGAGCGCCTGCTGATGGCGCTGCTTGGAACCGCACGCATCGCCGATGTGCTGGCGTTCGACTTTCCCCGGGCCTGAATGATTCCGGTGTCCCGTTCACCGCCTATTGCAGGCGGCCGGTCAGAATCCGGGCCAGGATTGAACAGGGGGCCGACTCGAATGCTGCAACGGAGCCACGTCCGTCGGCTGTGCGCGCTGCTCGCTGCGGGCGTGGCAGCTGCGGGCATGCCCGCGCTGGCCGAGCCGTCGGCCGCGCCGGTGCAGGTGCGCTGCGAATCGCAGGACGCGCGTCGCGTGCATTGCCCGATGGATGTCTCGCGCGGGGTGCTCCTGGTGCGGCAGCTGTCGGAGAACGCCTGCATCCGCGAGTCGGACTGGGGCGTGGATGCGCATGGGGTCTGGGTCGCCCGTGGTTGCCGCGCCGATTTCCGCGCTCCCCCTCCGGTCGATTCGGTGACGCGACGCGTGGTCCGCTGCGAGGCACGCAGCACCCGGGTGGAAAGCTGCGCGGTGATGCTGCGCGGCGCCCCGGTGCGGCTGCTGCGCGAACTGTCGCGTGCACCGTGCCGGCGGGGCGAGAGCTGGGACGTGGGCCGCAACGAGATCCGCGTCTCGCGCGGCTGCAAGGCCGAGTTCGAGATCGGCGATGCCGATGGTGGCTTCCCGGCCGGACCGCGCCTGCTGGTATGCGAATCGCGCGATCGCAAGCGCCGCAGCTGTGGCATCGGCGTGGGGCAGGGCGTGACGCTGGTCAAGCAGCTGTCCGGCTCGCCGTGCGAGGAGGGCCGTAGCTGGGGTTGGGACGCCGAACGGGTCTGGGTGGCGGATGGATGCCGCGCCCATTTCGCGGTGGAGTAGCCACGCGCCGGTAGAATGGCGCGATGGATACCGCCTTCGACTTCGACCGTTACGACCACATCCGCCCGATCCTGTGGACCGGCGAGGCCCTCGAACTCCTCGACCAGCGCAAGCTTCCCTTCGCCGTTGAGCACGTCGCCTGCCACGACAGCGACGAGGTCGCCCAGGCGATCCGTGACCTGGCCGTACGCGGGGCGCCGGCCATCGGCATTGCCGCGGCCTGGGGCGTGGTGCTGGCG
>JAEWAG010000243.1 GCA_023391775.1 Pseudomonadota bacterium
CGGGCCCGGGCCGGCCCGGCGCCAGGGCCGTCCTTACTGTACCCGCCGGCGCAGGTAGTTGAGCAGGTCGATGCGGGTGATCAGGCCCAGGAACCGGTCGCCGTCGGTGACGATCGCCACCTGGCCGCGGTCGAACACCGGCAGCAAGGCCTCGATCGGCGACTTCACGTCCAGCTTCTCCAGCTTGCTGACCATGGCCACCGAAACCGGGTCGCGGAAGCGGGCCTCGTCGCCATACACGTGCAGCAGCACGTCGCTCTCGTCGATGATGCCGGCCAGCTGGTCGCCCTCCATCACCGGCAGCTGCGACACGTCGTACAGCTTCATGCGCTGGTAGGCGGTGGTCAGCAGGTCGGTCGGGGCCACCACCACCGTGTCGCGCTGGCTGTAGGGGCGCAGGATCAGGTCGCGCAGGTCGCCGTGGTGCTCGCGCTCCAGGAAGCCGTTGTCCAGCATCCAGTAGTCGTTGTACATCTTGGACAGGTACTTGTTGCCGGTGTCCGGCACCAGCACCACGACCTTCTTCGCCTCGGTCTGCTCGCGGCAGTAGCGCAGCGCGGCGGCCAGCAGGGTGCCGGTGGAGGAACCGCCGAGGATGCCCTCCTTCTCCAGCAGCTCGCGCGCGGTGTGGAAGCTCTCCGCATCGCTGATCGCGTAGGCCTTCCTGACCCGGGTGAAGTCGGAGATGCCCGGCAGGAAGTCCTCGCCGATGCCTTCCACCAGCCAGCTGCCGGACTTGTCGCTGAGCACGCCCTCGTTGATGTACTGGGTCAGGATCGACCCGACCGGATCGGCCAGCACCATCTCCACGTCCGGCGCATGCTCGGCGAAGCAGCGCGACAGGCCGGTCATGGTGCCGGAGCTGCCGCAGCCGAACACGATGGCGTCGAAGCCGCCGGCCTCGGCCATCTGCTCGATGATTTCCGGGCCGGTGCCGGATTCGTGCGCCGCCGGATTGTCCGGGTTGCCGAACTGGTTGATGAAATAGGCGCCCGGGGTTTCCCGCGCGATGCGCTCGGCCAGGTCCTGGTAGTACTCCGGATGGCCCTTGCCCACGTCGGAGCGGGTCAGCACCACCTCGGCGCCCATCGCCTTGAGGTTGAAGATCTTCTCCCGGCTCGTCTTGTCCGGGACCACCAGGATCAGTCGGTAGCCCTTCTGCTGGGCGACCAGGGCCAGGCCCAGGCCGGTGTTGCCGGCCGTGCCCTCGACCAGGGTGGCGCCGGGCTTGAGCTCGCCGCGACGCTCGGCCGCCTCGATCATCGACAGGCCGATCCGGTCCTTGATCGAGCCGCCGGGATTGAAGTTCTCAAGCTTGAGGTAGAGCTCGCACAGGCCGGTGTCCAGGCGGCGCGCCTTGACGATGGGGGTGCGGCCGATGAGTTCGAGCACGGAGGCGTGCAGGGCCATTCTCGGATCCGGTAGGGAGCGCCGCTGCAGGCGGCGGAACGGCCATTATCGGCCGGAGCCGGGGGCGGGGTCAGCCACGGCGGGGCCGGTGGCAGTGGCGGGCTGGGCCCGCGTCCGGCGCGGGGCCGGTGGAGATTGCCCGGGCGGTGGCAGCCGACGAGGATGGCCGCCACCGCCCGCGGCGGTGAAACACGGTGTATGCGGGGGAGTGGGCCGTCAGTGGTCCCGTTCGTACATGCGCAGCAACCGCTCCTTGGCGGCAAGCTTCTCGCGCTTCATCTGCCCCAGTGTCAGGTCATCGATGGGAAGTACGCCGAGTTCGGCCTGCATGCACTTCTTGTCCAGCAAGCGGTGTCGCTGGTAGAGCCGCTTGAACTCGGGGTCACGCTTCACCAGCGCGTCGATTTCAGCCTGCGGTTGCCCTTCGAACATGTCTGCACCTCCTGGGTCGTTACGTCCCTGCCTGGCTGCATGCCGGCCCGCCTGGCCGGCGCCGGAAAACAAACGCCCCGGGCCAGGGGCCCAGGGCGCGAGGGGTAACCGGAACCGTCCGCAGCGGCGTCTTGCGCCCCCGACCGTGCCGCCGCGGATGCGGACCGGCAACTGGCGTACGGGGCGGAACACAAGGCTGCATCGGCGCGACTCCGGTTCAGCCGGATGGCGTTTTCTGGCCACCCGGGTAACCGACCCTACTCCCACCCTTGGAGGCCTTCAAGCGCTGGAGCATGAATAGGCCGCAAGTGGGACCAGGTGCGCGCCCGGTCCCATCGAATGGCGAGACCGGACGCGTAACCTGTTGATTTGACGAAACAGAATGGCTTCAGGGTGCGATGGTGACTTCGGCCGCGCGGCGGCTCGTGGCCGGGTCACGGACGCCATCGGCCTTGATCCGGCCCTTGTCCACGCCAGCGGCCACCAGCGCCTCGCGCAACGCTGCGGCCCGTGCGATCGCCACCTTGGAGTCCTTGTCCCAGGCCCGGATCCGCACCGCGCGCTTGCCGATCTGCAGATAGGCGGCCAGTGCCGCGGCCGCATCCCGGCCGCTGCCGGTCAGGCCGGACTTGCCGCTTTCGAAGGTCGCGCCGGGCAGCACGAACACCTCACCCTGGCTGCCGAAGGTGGAGGCCGGCAGCTTCTTGCCGGAGACCAGCTCGGCCTCCTGCCGGGCCAGCTCGGCCTCCTTGCGGCGGGCCGCGCTCAGCTGTGCGGTCTGGCGTCCGGTCGCCTTGCCCAGCGCCTGCTCCGCCTCGGTGCGGGCGAAGGCCTCGGCCTCGGCGGCCAGGCGCAGG
>JAEWAG010000225.1 GCA_023391775.1 Pseudomonadota bacterium
CTCGACGATGAAGCACTCCGGCGCCTTGATGTCCTCCAGGTTGATGCCGCCGAAGGTCGGCTCCAGCGAGGCGATGATGTCGACCAGCTTGTCCGGGTCGTTCTCGTCGATCTCGATGTCGAACACATCGATGCCGGCGAACTTCTTGAACAGCACGCCCTTGCCTTCCATCACCGGCTTGCCTGCCAGCGGGCCGATGTTGCCCAGGCCCAGCACCGCGGTGCCGTTGGAGACCACCGCGACCAGGTTGCCGCGGGCGGTCAGCTCGCTGGCCTGCTTCGGGTCCTCGACGATCGCCTCGCAGGCGTAGGCCACGCCCGGGGAATAGGCCAGCGCGAGATCGCGCTGGGTCAGCATGGCCTTGGTCGCCGAGACCTTGATCTTCCCCGGCCGCGGATAGCGGTGGTAGTCCAGGGCGGCCTGCTTGAAATCGTCGTTGGACATTGCGTTCCCGTGCTGAAGGGCGGAGCGGATCGGACGGTGATTCTACCGCCCGCGCCGCGCTTGGCCGCCGATGAAACTATGCGGCAGCGCAGCAATCAGCCGTCGCCGTGCACCCGCGCGAAGGGTCCGCTGCCGATGCGGTCCATGCGGATCCGGTTGGCGAACAGGGAAAACGCCAGCAGGCCGGCCAGCCCGCCCGCGCGCTCGACCCACTCCGGCAGCCAGCGCGGCGGCTGCAGGGTGCCGTCGGCGAACAGCGGCTCGAAGCGGTCCACGTCGTCCAGGTTCATCTTGCCGGCGAACAGCCAGCGGCACAGGCGCAGGCGGTCGCGTTGCAGCGCCTCGCGGAAGAAGGTGTGCACCCCGACCAGGCCGCGCAGGTACACGGCGTCCTTGGTGAAGGCGCAGCCGCCGGTCAATGGCATGCCGCGGAACACGCGCTGCGCGGAGGCGAAGCTCTCCTCGGGCCCCTGCCCGGCCTCGAGGAAGTAGCCGAACACCTGCAGGAAGTCGGCACCTTCCAGGGCCATGGCCACCGCCTCGGTCCGCAGGCTGATGCGTTTCATGCGGCCGATGTCCATGCTGCCGGTGATCTGCTCGGCAAAGGTGGCCAGGCCTTCCTGCACGGCGGTGACCCGCGGCGAGGCCAGGGCCAGGCTGGGCAGTACCGCCTGCCGGCGGCCGTTGAGGCCGGTCAGCGAGTGCACCAGCGCCTCGTGGTGGAACAGCTGGCGGCGGTCGTAGTCGCTGAAGGAGGCCCCGGCGCGCAGGCGGATGCGGGTCGCGCCGGCGGCGGCCTTGGCGATCAGCTGCGGGTCCAGCTCCACCTCGATCACGCGGCTGCCGAAGAACGCATCCAGGTCGCCCTGCAGCTGCAGCGCCAGGGCCGTGGCCGAGACCGGGACCTGTTCGGCCGGCGACAGCAGCTCGTGGTCCAGCTCGCCGGCGATCTGGATGAAGTGGTGCGCCGCCTCGCGGGCGGTGGGCCCGTCGCCGGGCAGCGGGGTGTCCGGCCGGCCGAACAGCTCCATCGACGCGGTGCACGCCGCGGGCGTGCCGAGGCACTCCAGCAGCCGCGCCGCACTGGCCCAGCTGGCGGCGGATTGGCGCAGGTAGACGCCGAGCGGGTGCTGGGGATCGGCCGCCGCGGCCACCGCCTCCAGCTCCGCCCGCGCCTGGCTGAAATCCAGCTGCGGATACTCCACCTGCGGCAGCGTCGCCCGGCCCTGGCGCCATGCCTGCAGGAAGGCGGCCTGCACGCTGGCGGGCCAGCTGGCCAGGCTCAGCAGGCGAATGCCGCGCACGGCCTCGACCAGGCGCTGGTCCAGGGCGGTGTGGCGGGCGATTGCGTCGGGCATCGTGGGCTCCGCGGTCGGCGCAGCCACGCTAGCCGATCAGGTGGCCACCGCCAAATGACAGGGCGCGGGCGCGTTTTACGCGGCTGGCGCCCAATAGCCGGCCGTCGTGCGCCGCAGCCTCAGCGGCGCGCGCGCGGTGGCGGGCGCTTGCCGGGGCCTCGGCCGGAACCGCGGGATTCGTTCTTCTGCGCCATGCGCTGGGCCAGCCGGTCGGCGGCGCCGGCGATCTCTCCGCGCAGCTTGAGGTAGTTGGCGACCCGCCCCTCGTCCAGCTCTCCTTCCTCGATCGCCGCCAGGATGGCGCAGCCGGGTTCGTTGAGGTGGGCGCAATCGTTGAAGCGGCACTGCGTGGCCAGTTCCTCGATGTCGCCGAAGCCGCCGTCGGCCAGCTCCTCCTCGCCCGTGGGCTTGAGCTCGCGCATGCCGGGGGTGTCCACCAGGCAGGCGCCGGAAGGCAGCGGGATCAGCGCACGATGGGTGGTGGTATGGCGGCCGCGGGAATCGCTCGCACGCACCGCGCCGGTCTTCATCCGCTCCCGGCCGAGCAGGCTGTTGGTCAGGGTGGACTTGCCCGCGCCGGAGGAGCCGACGAGCACCGCGGTGCAGCCCGGCGCCAGCCACGCCGACAGCGCCGCCGCCGCGTCCGGATCCTTGGCGTTGACCGCCAGCACCGGCACGCCCAGCGCGCGGATGTCCTCCAGCGCCTCCAGTGCCAGTTCCCGGCCTTCGCCGTTGAGGTCCACCTTGGTCAGCACCACCACCGGCTGCGCGCCACCACCGCCGACCAGCAGCAGGTAGCGCTCGATCCGGCGCGGGTTGAAGTCCGCGTCCAGGCCGCAGACCACGAAGGCGGTGTCGACGTTGGCCGCGATCACCTGCTGCTGGTAATGCTCTCCGGCGGCGGCGCGCTTGATCGCGCTGCGACGCGGCAGCAGGGCCAGGATGCGGCGCCCGTCGTGCAGCACCCAGTCACCGACCGCGGCGCGTTCGTGCAGGGGGATGCCCTCGGGGGTGAACACCGGGCGGCGCTGCCATTCCGGTGGCGACTCCACCCGGAAGCCGCTCTCCGGCGCGTCGGACAGTACATAGCCGGTGCGGTGCTGCTCGCTGACGCGGGCCGGCAGCGCCTGCGGGTGCTGGTCGAACAATGCCTGCCAGGCCGGGTCCTCCGGGGCTCCGGCCCAGGGCCAGCCAATGCGTTGCAGGGTCGGGTAGTCGGGGCCGGGGG
>JAEWAG010000305.1 GCA_023391775.1 Pseudomonadota bacterium
CTTCCGGCGAGATGAAGCCAAATCCCTTGGCGTCGTTGAACCACTTGACGGTACCGTTGGCCATGATGCTGCGTAATCCTTGCGTTGGATGGAGATGCGGCGGCCGCCGCGAGCGCGAGTATGCAAACACCCGGGCCCGCTGACAATCAGTAATATCAATCGGTTTCGATTGTTACCGGTAACTTTGCCCTTAGACCGGCTGCAGCAGGCCGTCCAGCAGCGCGGGCAGTCCTGCCGACGCGGCCGCGACATTCTCCAGCACCTCGTCCAGGGTGATCTCGGCGGCGTCCCCGCAGCCGGCCGCCCAGTTTGCGACGATCGCCAGGCAGGCATATTCCAGCCCCAGCTCGCGTGCCAGCCCGGCCTCGGGCATTCCGGTCATGCCGACCAGGTCGCAGCCATCGCGGCGCATGCGCGTGATTTCGGCATTGGTTTCCAGCCGTGGCCCCTGGGTGGCGCCATAGCAGCCGCCATCGACCACCGCCACGCCGGCAGCGGCCGCGGCACGCAGCACCGCCGCACGCAGGCCCGGGCTGTAGGGATGGCCGAAGTCCACGTGCAGCGGTTCGCCCTCGCCATCCCAGAAGGTCGAGTCACGACCCCAGGTGTAGTCGATCAGCTGGTCCGGGCAGGCCAACACGCGCGGCCCGTAGGCCTCGGTGATGCCGCCAACCGTGTTGAGCGCCAGCACCCGGCGCGCGCCGGCCTGGTGCAGGGCATGCAGGTTGGCCCGGTAGTTGACCCGGTGCGGCGGCAGCGCGTGGCCCTCGCCATGGCGGGCGAGGAAGGCCACCGTGGCCTGGCCCAGGCGGCCGATGCGCACCGGCCCGGAGGGCGCGCCCCAGGGCGTGTCGAAGTGCCGCGTCTCCACGTCTTCCAGCGCGGCCAGCCGGTACACGCCGGTGCCGCCGATCACCGCCAGCGAGAGCGCCACGGTCAGTCCTTGAGCGCGTAGATGGCCGGCAGGTTGCGGCCCTGTTCGTAGTAGTCCATGCCGAAGCCGAACACGTAGCGGTCCGGCACGTGCAGGCCGGCATAGTCGGCACAGATGCCGTCCACGCAGCGGTCGTGGTCCTTGACCGTCAGCGCGGCGATGCGCACGTCGGTGGCGCCCTGTTCGCTGCACCAGCGCCGCACCTCGAGCAGGGTGTGGCCCTCGTCGAGGATGTCGTCGGCGATCAGCACGCGGCGGCCGTACAGCGAGGTGGTCGGGCGGTGCTTCCACACCAGCTCGCCGCCCTGGTTCTGGCCGCGGTAGCGGGTGGCGTGCATGTAGTCGAACTGCAGGTCCATGCCACGCGCGCCCAGCTCCAGCGCCAGCTGGCCGGCGAACAGCTGGCCGCCGTGCATCACGGTCAGGAACACCGGCACGAAGCTGTCGCCGCGGCGGTCCGGGGCGACATCGCCGACGTAGTCGTGGGCGATGGCGTCGGCCATGCGGGCGATGGCCGCGTCGATGGTCGCGCGGTCGATCAGCAGCTCGGACTTTTCGAGGACTTCGGAAATCAGCAGGTCGGACATCGGGAAAGGCTACCGGACAAGGGGGAAAGGGGAGGGCTCAGGCGGTGGAGGAGGGCAGGCGGCCGCGGGCCTGGCCGTGGCGGGCGTCGGCCAGCAGGCCGTCCCAGCCCAGTGCCCCGCGGCCGAGCAGGCCGAGCAGGGCGGCGGTATTGAGGCGGCGGTCGCGCACCGCATCCAGTGATTCGTCGACCAGCTCCGGGTGGCAGACCAGGACCACGTCGCAGCCGGCATCCAGGTGCGCCAGTACCCGGGCACGCACGCCGCCTGCGGCGTGGGCCGCGGCCATGCCGATGTCGTCGGAGAACACCACGCCGCGGAAGCCCAGTTCCTGGCGCAGGACCTGCTGGATCCAGAACGGCGAGGTGCCGGCCGGCTCGGGCGCGATGGCCGGATACAGCACGTGGCCCATCATCACCGCATCGGCGCCGGCGTCGATCCCGGCCACGAACGGGACCAGGTCCTCCGCGCGCAGCACCTCCAGCGGGCGCGGGTCCACGGCATGGTCGAAGTGCGTGTCCTCCAGCACCGTGCCGTGTCCGGGAAAATGCTTGAGGGTCGCGCCCATGCCCACCGAGTGCATGCCGCGCACGTAGGCGCGGGTGAGCTCGGCGACCACCTGCGGATCGGCGCTGAAGGCGCGGTCGCCGATGGCACGGTTGCCGCGGCCCAGGTCCACGACCGGGGCGAAGCTCAGGTCCACGCCGCTGGCGCGGACCTCGCTGGCCATCAGCCAGGCGTGCTCCCCGGCCAGGGCCAGGGCGGCCTGCGGATCGCGGGCATACAGCTCGCCGAGGCGCTGCAGCGGCGGCAGCTCGCTGTAGCCCTCGCGGAACCGCTGCACGCGGCCGCCTTCCTGGTCCACGCATACCAGCTGCGGGCGCGGTGCGGCCTCGCGGATGGCGGCCGAGAGCTCGGCCACCTGCGCACGGGAGGCGAAATTGCGCTTGAACAGGATCACGCCGGCGACCGCATCGTTCTGCAGCCAGTCGCGCTCCTGCGCGGTCAGTTCGGTGCCGGCGACGCCGATCACGAGCATGCGGGGAAACTCCGGGACGCGTGGATACGCGCGGGTGCCATTGTCGCAGATGCGGGCTGAAGGCCGCGATGCGGCGTGCTGCGCGGCCGCCGCCGGGCCGGGCGGGGCTCAGGCGCCGGGCTGCCCGTCCCGTTCGGCGTCGGTCCAGGTCGACCAGGGCCGGTCGGCCAGGGCCAGGTTGTAGTAGCGGGGGAGGTCGGTGACCTCGGCGCCAAGCCAGTCCGGGCGTTCAAACACCTCGTCCACCGCGTCCAGCTCGATCTCGGCCACCACCAGCCCGGCATTGTCGCCCTCGAATTCGTCGATCTCCCACAGGTGCCGGCCATGGCGCACGTAGTGGCGCTGCTTGAGCACCCGTCCGCCCACGCACCGCGCCAGCCGCTGGCGGGCCGGAGCCACCGGGACCGGGTACTCGAACTCCCGCCGCCGGCAGCCGGCCTGGGCCGACTTGATGTTGAGGAACGCGGCCTGGCCCTCGATCCGCACCCGCACCGACGCCTTCTGCACGCCACCGGTGACCGCGCCGAGGTCGTTGAGGTAACCCTGGGCCATCGGCTGGCTGCGCGCGACGGCGGCGCGCCAGCCATCGCCGGCCAGCAGGAACTTGCGTTCGATCTCCACGGCCATGGCCGGCGACTCCTCGATGCGGTGGGCGGGCAATGATGCCAGCGCCGCCGCCGGCGGTGGCGGCGCGGGGG
>JAEWAG010000315.1 GCA_023391775.1 Pseudomonadota bacterium
GCACAGGGATGTGCCGCGGCCGCGAGTGCGCACATGGACGTGCGCCCGAGCGGTGACCCGGATACCCGGAGCACGGCGGCCCCGACCGGAACCTGCGCTATTGCTGCTGCTGTTGCGGTTGCCGCCCGGCCTTACCCGGCGAAGAGTCGCCTACCCCCCGCTTCCGCGACGAACCTCCAGGCCGCGATGTCCCGCCTAGCGCGGCAGTTCGTGCAGCTCGAACGGATCGGCATCCAGCATGGCCGGGAAGCGCTCACGGTGCGCGGCCAGTGAAGCCGCCGAAAGCGTCGTGGTCAGCACCTGCTCGGCACCATGCGCCTCGACCTGCGGCTGGCCGAGGAAATCCACCACCGCGCTGTCACCGTCGTAATCCAGACCGTTGCCGTCGCGGCCCACCCGGTTCACCCCGGCGACGAAGCACAGGTTCTCGATTGCCCGCGCGCGCAGCAGCGTCTTCCACGCATGTGCCCGCGGCGATGGCCAGTTGGCCACGAACAGCTGCAGGTCGAAGTCCATCCCGTCCGGCCGCTCCACGCCATGCCGGTTGCGGCAGAACACCGGGAAGCGCAGGTCGTAGCAGACCTGCGGATTGATCCGCCAGCCTTTCCACTCCACGGTCAGCCGCTCGCGTCCTGGCGCATAGCGCTTGTGCTCGCCGGCGTAGCGGAACAGATGGCGCTTGTCGTAATGCGCCAGTCCGCCATCGGGCGTGGCCCACAGCAGGCGGTTGTAGACGCCCTCGCCCACCCGCAGCTGCACGCTGCCGGTGACGGCCGCGTCTAGAGCGCGGGCCTGCTCGCGGATCCACGCCACGGTCGGCCCGTCCATGTCCTCGGCCCGGTCGATGGCCTCGTTGGAGAAGCCGCTGGTGAAGGTCTCCGGCAGCACCACCAGGTCGGTCTGGCCGGCAAGCGGCGCGATCAGCGAGGCATAGTAGTCGCGGTTGGCCGCCGGGTCGTGCCAGCGGGTGTCCCCCTGGACCAGGGAAATGCGGAGATCCTGCATACGTCGGGGCCGTGTGTGTGCCGGGTGGCCGACTAGGCTACCCGGCCTGCCGCCGTTCGCGCGAGCGCCGCCGCCAAGTCGCGACCAGGAAGCCCACCAGGGCCAGCAGGCTCACCAGGAACATGCCCGGCGGCCGCACCGGCCACAGCTGCGAGGTCATGCTGACTGCATAGGCGAGCAGCAGCACCAGCTCCGGCACCAGGCGCCCCGGCGATTGCGCGGATGGCCCGGCCCAGTTGCGGTACAGCCGACCGCGCAGGATCGCCGGAGCAACCAAGGCCCCGGCCAGCCCCACCAGTGCGTACAGCACCAGCAGGACCATGATGCCCATCAACACCTGGTCCAGGTACACCGTCCAGGTCGCGTCCATCCATGACGTTTCGCCCATCGTTTGTGCGCCTCCATGCGCTCGCTAGCAGGTGGTTGTCAGAGTTGGGCCAGGCGTTCGATCGCCGCGTCCAGCGTGGCCTCGTTCTTGGCGAAGCACAGCCGCACCAGGCGCTGGCCGGCCGGCGGCTCCTCATAGAACGGCGACAGCGGAATCGCGGTGACGCCCTTCTCCACGGTCAGCCATTTCACGAATGCCAGGTCCGGCAGGTCGCTGACGTCCGAGTAGTCGACCAGCTGGAAATACCCGCCGGGCACCGGCAGCGGCTTCAGCCGCGTGCCCAGCAGCTGCTCGCGGAAGCGGTCGCGCTTGGCCTGGTAGAAGGTGCCCAGCTCCTGGTCGTGCTGCGGCTGGTCGCGGATCATCGCGGCGAAGGCATGCTGGGCCGGCGCGAAAGTGCAGAACACGTTGTACTGGTGGACCTTGCGGAACTCCACGCTCAGCATCGGCGGCGCGATCGCGTAGCCCACCTTCCAGCCGGTGCAGTGGTAGGTCTTGCCGAAGCTGGAGACGACGAACGCGCGCTCGCGCAGCTGCGGCCAGCGCAGGACCGATTCGTGGCGCGCACCGTCGAACACGATGTGCTCGTACACCTCGTCGGACAGCAGCAGGATGTCGGTGCCTTCCAGCACCGCGGCCAGCGCCTGCATGTCATCGGCGCCGAACATCGCCCCGGACGGGTTGTGCGGGCTGTTGATCATCAGCAGCCGGGTGCGGGGAGTGATCGCCGCGCGCACCCGGTCCCAGTCCACGGCGAAGGTGGCCGGGTCCAGCGGCACATGCACCACACGCGCGCCTGCAAGGTCGATGGCCGGCTCGTAGCAGTCGTACGCCGGGTCGAGCACGATCACTTCCTCGCCCGGCCGCACCACCGCGTGGATGGCGTTGAAGATCGCCTCGGTCGCCCCGCTGGTGACGGTGATCTCGGTGTCCGGATTGACCTCGGCGCCATAGCAGCGCAGCGCCTTGCCGGCAATGGCCTCGCGCAGCACCGCCGCGCCGGTCATCGGCGAATACTGGTTGTGCCCGGCGCGCATGGCCGCGTCCAGTTCCTCGACCAGCCGCTGCGGCACCGGGAAGTCCGGGAACCCCTGGCCGAGGTTGACGGCACCGTGCTCGGCCGCCATCTGCGACATCACGGTGAAGATGGTGGTGCCCACGCGGGGCAGCTTGGTCGGCGGGATCTGCAGCGGCATGGCATCCGGTCGGCGAAACACAGGAAAGGCCGAGTGTACGCAATGCCACCACGCGGGGATGATGGGCCCATGGTCGACGCGCATATTCCGTCGCCGTCCGCGGACAGCGCCACCCTGCTGGCGGCCTATGCGGCGGCCCGCTACGAGGTCCATGCACCGGGCGGCGTCCTGCGCCTGGAGCCCGGCGTGCCGGCACCGCCGGCGCTGGCGCGTGCCCTGCCCGCCTCCACCTGGACCCTGCTCACAGCCTGGAACCCCGGCTCGCGGCCATGCCCGGAAGCCGACAACCGGCACGCCGACGCGCGCCTGCAGCGCCAGCTGGACGGATTGGGCC
>JAEWAG010000316.1 GCA_023391775.1 Pseudomonadota bacterium
ACCTCCTCCCAGCGCTCCAGCGCCGCCTGCAGCAGCGCGTCGCGCGCCGGGAAGGCGCAGCACGTCGCAGGGGGCAGGGGTTCGCTCAAATACCATACCGAATGGTATGGATGCATTTCACGCAAAGTCAATACGAATGCGTATGGCGTTGCAGCATCGGGCGTACGGTGGGGGCTGGGCGCGGCCCGATGGTGGTGCAACTGCCTGTCGGGACTCGGTTTCCGCCGCAACCGCATACTGCGACGGACTGCGCCGTATGGTTAAATCGGCGCATGGATACGATCACCGCGCCCGCCATCCCGTCCGCCACGCCTGTCCGTGGCGCCCGCCTCAGCGCCGCCGACTGGGCCCAGGCCGCGCTGGACGTGATCGCCGAACAGGGCGTGTCCGCGGTGGCGGTCGAACCGCTGGCCCGGCGCCTGGGCGTGACCAAGGGCAGCTTCTACTGGCACTTCCCGTCGCGCGACGCGCTGCTGCAGGCGGCGCTGGAGCGCTGGGAGGAGGTCGAGCAGGAGCAGGTGTTCGGCAGCCTGGAGGAGGTGCCGGATCCGCGCGAGCGGCTACGCAAGCTGTTCCAGCTGGTCGGCCACGAGACCAAGCCGCACGCCATCTACAGCGAGCTGCTGCGGGCCCTGGAGCACCCGGCGGTCGGCCCGGTGATCCAGCGCGTCTCGCAGCGCCGCCAGGACTACCTGACCGCGTCGTTCCGCCAGGCCGGGCTGGGCCGCAACGAGGCCCAGAACCGTGCGCGCTTGACCTACGCCGCGTACGTGGGTTTCCTGCAGCTGCGGCCGCAGCAGCCGAAGATGACCCACGAGGAGTTCGACGAATACCTCGAGCACGTGATCAACACGCTCATCCCCGCATGAACGACGAAGGGCCCGCGCAAGCGGGCCCGTCCGCTTGCGGTACCGCTCAGGCGGCGAACGCCTCGCGGGTGAGGTTCTCCGGCGCGCCGTCGGTGCACAGCACGTCGTCCTCGATCCGGATGCCACCGTAGGGGCGGAACACGTCCACCCGCGCCCAGTCGATGGCGCCTGCATGGCCGTTGGCGCGCACCTCGTCCAGCAGCATGTCGATGAAGTACAGGCCCGGCTCGATCGTCACCACCATGCCCGCTTCCAGCACGCGGGTCATGCGCAGGTAGGGGTGGCCCTCCGGCCGCGGCAGGGTGCCGCCGCGGTCGCTGGCGGCGAAGCCCGCCACGTCATGCACCTGCAGTCCGATCGGATGGCCCAGGCCGTGCGGGAAGAAGGCCGCGCTGACGCCGGTTTCCACGGCCTCCTCGGCCGAAACCTGGAGGATGCCGAAGTCGCGCAGCACGCCCATCAGGGCCAGGTGCGCGTCCAGGTGCAGCTGGCGGTAGTCGGTGCCGGCGCGCACGCTGGCGCACATGGCCCGCTGCGCGGCATCGACCGCGTCGATCATCGCCTGGAACTCGCTGTTGCGCTCGGCCGCATAAGTGCGGGTGATGTCGGCCGCGTAGCCGCAGTGGCTGGCGCCGGCGTCGATCAGGAAGCTCAGCGGCTGGTCGGGCACCTCGCGGGCCAGCTCGGTGTAGTGCAGCACCGCGCCATTGCGGTTGAGCGCGACGATGTTCTGGTACGGCACCTCGGTGGCGTCCTGCTGCGCGGCCAGGCAGTAGGCCATGTGGATGCCGAACTCGCTCTCGCCGGCGCGAAAGGCGCGTTCGGCGGCGCGATGCGCATGCACGGCCTTGCGCTGCGCCTGGCGCATCAGGGCCACCTCGTACGGGGTCTTGTACGAGCGCTGGTAGTGCAGGTAGTCCAGCGCGGCGGCCGGGTTGTCCGGCAGGTAGTCGCCGAGCGCGCTGTTGGCCTCGCCCAGGATCGCGCTGCGCGCGGCCGGCGGCAGCAGCGGCAGGGCCTCTTCCGGGGTGCGGATCACGTGCACGTCGAAGTGCTCGACCCACCAGCCAGACGGCGCTTCCGGCACCACGTGCCAGTAGTCGCGCGGCTGCAGGTACACCAGGCGCGGACGCTGCCCCGGGGTGTAGACCACCCAGCTGTCGGTCAGGCCGGTCAGCGGCACCCAGTGCTTGAAATGCGGGTTGACGGCGAACGGATAGTCGCGGTCGTCGAAGACGTGGTAGTGGCGGCGCCCACTGGGAATCAGCAGGTGGTCGCGCCCGCAACGGGCCAGTGCCTCGTCGGCGCGGGCGCGCAGGGTGGCCAGGTGCTGGGGATACAGGGCGGCGACGTCGGTGTTCATCGGCAGGCAGACAGGCGGAAAGCGGACATTCTGCCCCAGCCGGCGTATGCGCCGCCTGCACGCGGCCGCTTCAGCCGGAGTGGCCGCCGGCTTCCACCCACGCGCGCACGCGGGCGCGATGCGACTCGGAGATGGTGAGGAAGCGGAAGCCGCACCAGCTCTGCCCGGGCGTGTGCGCCGGCGCCTGCCACAGCAGGTGCACGCCCACGCTCAACGGGCCGGGATCCTCGCCAAGCACGAAGTCCAGCTGGTACAGCGCGTCCTCGCGCAGGGGGGGGGCGGCAAGCAGTAGCAGGCCGGCCTCGGAGAGGTTGCCGAGGTGGCCCAGCACCTCGCCGCTCATCACGTCGGTGACCGGCACGCTGCCGGGCACCGGGCGCCGCG
This sequence comes from Pseudomonadota bacterium, assembly GCA_023391775.1. Classification (GTDB taxonomy): domain Bacteria; phylum Pseudomonadota; class Gammaproteobacteria; order Xanthomonadales; family Xanthomonadaceae; genus Pseudoxanthomonas. Next base: position 2,617 of record JAEWAG010000316.1, read on the forward strand.
GCAGGCGGCGGGCGTCATGCATCATCATGCCCCGGCCTCCTGTGCCCTTGCGGCGGCACCGCCTGCCAGGCCGCGCAGCGCGCGCACGGTGGCATGCCAGGCACGGTCGACCAGGCGACTGCGTTCCTCGGTCACCACCCGCGCCTGGCCGGCGGCCATCAGCCGGGCCAGGCCGTCGAGCGAATGCTCGGCCGCTTTCTGCCCGCGTGCGTTGACGAACAGCGCGTTGTCGGTCACCAGGCTGTACCAGGACAGGCGCTGGCGGCGCACGTCGCCCTGCTGGTTGACCACGAACTCGAACCAGGTGCCGAAGGGCAGGGTGCGGACCTGCTCGTAGCAGGACTGCTCGGCGGCCGAGCGCGGCGTCAGCGGGCTCCTGCGCACCGGGCCATCGTCGCCCAGGCGCGCGCGCGCCTTGAGCTTGGCGGTCAGCTCGGTGCGCGAGGTGCTCTCGTCCCCATCGCTGCGCGAGAGCCGGCGTGCGATCGCACCGGCCTCGTCCTCGTGGTAGCCGACCTGGCGCAGGGCCGTGTCGATCTGCGCGCCCAGCGCCGGGTCCGGCTCGGCCTCCGGCTCGCAGATCACCTCGACGATGCGCGCGGTGGCGGCCTCGCGCTCGCGCCACTCCGGCGAATCCTCGCCGTGGCGC
>JAEWAG010000336.1 GCA_023391775.1 Pseudomonadota bacterium
ATCCGGAACCCCGGCCATGCGGCATTCCCGGGCAGGTGGTGCACCATGCCGGTACTCAAGGTGCGTTACCGCCAGGCTGGCTCATCAGGCTCACCCGCGGCACGCCGGCGGCCTGCACCAGGACCATGGTGTCCATGACCTTCTGGTACTCCACGCCGCCCGGCGCAGCCACGAACACCGGCAGGTCCTTGTTCTGGGCCACGAACGCGGCCAGGCGGGCGCTCAGCTCGGTAGCGTCGATCGGCTCAGCCTTGGCCCCTTCCAGGGTGATGAAGTAGCGGCCTTCCGCATCCACGGTGACCACCACCGGATCCTGCTTGCTGTCCACCGAGCGGGCGTTGGCCTTGGGCAGGTCCACGTCCACGCTGAGGCTCAGCAGGGGCGCGGTGACCATGAAGATGATCAGCAGCACCAGCATCACGTCGATATAGGGAACGACGTTGATCTCGGCCTTGAGCTTGCGGCGCTTGTGGCGTGCGAAGGTGCTCATGAAGTGCTCCCGTCGTGCCGGCGGCTCATTCGTCCGCGCCGGCCTGGCGCTGCAGGATCGAGCTGAACTCGTCGGCGAAGCTCTCGTAGCGCTGCGAGAGGCGCTCGACGCGGCTGGTGTAGCGGTTGTAGGCCCACACCGCCGGGATCGCCACGAACAGGCCGATGGCGGTGGCGAACAGTGCCTCGGAGATGCCCGGCGCGACCGAGGCGATGCCGACCTGCTGGCCCTGGCTGACCATGTCGTGCATGGTCACCATGATCCCGAACACGGTGCCGACCAGGCCCACGTAGGGCGCGGTCGAGCCGATGTTGGCCAGCAGCTCCAGGTTGCGCTCCAGCTGGCCAACCTCGCGGGTGTAGGCCACGCGCATGGCGCGCTGGGCGCCCTCGAGCTGGGCGCGACCATCATGGCGGCGCTTGTCGCGCAGTCGGGTGAACTCGCGGAAGCCGGCCTCGAAGATGGCTTCCAGCCCGCCCACCACACGGTTGCGGTCGGTGGCGGCGGCGTAGAGCTTGCCGAGGTCGGCGCCGGACCAGAACCGGTTCTCGAACTCGTCAGCCTCATGATCGGCACGCTTGAAGGTGCCCAGCTTGCGGAAGATGATCACCCAGCTGATCAGCGAGCCGGCCAGCAGTAGCAGGACGATCAGCTTGACCGGCAGGCTCGCCCGCAGCATCAGGTCCAGGTAGTTGATGCCGCCGTGGGCGGCCGTTGCCGCCGCCTCCGTGGCCACCGCGGCCGCATCCGGCGGCAGGGCCTCCACCACCGCGGCCAGCAGGGCCAGGCTCGATCCGATCATCCTTCGTTCCTCAATGGCTTTGTTCTTGGTGCGTGGGGCGGGAGCTCCGGCTCCCGTTTGCGGCGGCAGGCTCAGGGCTTGGGACCGGCCTGCAGTGCCTGGAGTTCCTGGTACAACGCCGGCTCCATCGGACAGGGCCGGAAATCGGCCGCCCGCAGCGAAGCCACCTTCACCTCGGCCTCCAGCAGAGTCTGCCCGCCGCGCGTGATGCGCTGGGCGAAGACCACGCTGGCGCGGCCAAGGCGGGCCACTTCCGCGGTCACCTCGAGCAGGTCGTCCAGTTGCGCCGGACGCAGGAAATCCATGCGCATCGAGTGGACCGCGAACACCAGCCCGGCCTCCTTCAAGGCCTGCTGGCCCCGGCCCATCGCGCGGAGTGCATCACTGCGCGCGCGTTCCAGGAAAGCCACGTAGCGGGCGTGGTAGACCACGCCGCCAGCGTCGGTATCTTCCCAGTAGACGCGTATCGGAATGCTGAACATCGGCAGGGGCTGCAGCGTCGAAGCCGCCAAGCATGACGGTTCCCGCGCCGGGCGGCCAGCCCTTGCAGTCCCTGGGCCATACGGGGCGGCAACCCTTCGGGAGACCGGGCGGCCCCGGCGCCGGGGCGGGGCAGCCACCGGCCATATCGGGCCATGTGGCCGCCCCACCCTCACGCCCCCCCTGGAAGGCCTTGGAGCCCCTTTACTGGCCCAGCCAGATGCAGTCCCAGAACGGATAGTCGGCCAGGCGGTCGGCCAGTCGCTCAAGGACGGGCGCGGTGACCAGTTGCCGGGCGACGGCCCGGGGATCCTCTTCGCCGGCCAGCGGCTGGGCACGGAATCCGGGCTCCCAAAGCGGCCCGGCCCGGAACAGGGTGCGGTTGACCTGCACCGCACTGAAGGACTTCATCCGGCTGACCGCCTTCTCCAGTGGCATCTGCTGCCCGCCTTCGATGAGCCAGGTAACCCGGGCCGGCAGCAGGACCCACGCCAGCAGCCGGCAGTCCCCCAGTGCCGCAGGGTCGCGGAAGGCGCGTACCGCCGTCCAGGCGACATGGAAGTCGTCAAAGCAGGCCATGTGGCCACGCGTGGCTACGGTGACGTGGAAGACGCGGCCTTCGGCAGGATGCAGTTGCCGATATTGCCGGCGCGCGTCGGTATCAGGGCGCGGAGGCGAGACGGGCATGTCCATGGATCGCACCATGCCGGGTGATCACGGCCGATATAAGCGGGAAAAACCGGCCGCTTCTGTAGGAATGCGCCGACGCCCCTCCAGAGAGGCGGCCGGCGCCGGCCGGGCATCACCCGGAGGCGGAAGGGCACCTCGCGGCCTGGCACGCTCGCGCGCCACCGCCGCGCCCTCCGGATGAGGGAGCCTGCCCGGGCCATTCCGCGAGGTCATCCGTCCGGCGCGGCACCCATTACAGGCTTCGATGCTGATGCCGGTGCGTGCGCGCGAAACGGACTCACGCTCCGCGACAGCGGCCTGCGCCACAGCCGCGGGTCTTCAGGGCCAGGCCACGCCAGACGAAGCCTGGCGCGTGAGCCAACGCAATTAGTCGCGCAGCCGCTCTTTCCGGTTGCGGCACGGAGGCGGGGCACTCGCTCGCAGCCCCCCCCCCAACTGGCCATGCAGCCGAGCCGGCGCTGGACCGTCCCTGTTCGAAGAGCATGGCTGACGCCCCCAAGCCCCGCAGCCGTAGCCCCCAGGCCCACCACGGATCCAGGAGCGCGCGCCGATTGACTGACCCACTGGCCGTGCCCCTGGGGCGTGCCCGCGCCGATCAGTCCTTGGTGACGCGGTTGATCTCGGCCAGGCCGGTAATACCGTCGCGCACCTTCTTCAGCGCGGACTTGCGCAGGTCGGCGATGCCCGCCTTCTCGGCAACCTCGGCGATCTGCATGGCGTTTCCGCCGGACAGCACGATGGCCTGGATCTCTTCGCTCATCGGCATCACCTGGTAGATGCCGGTACGGCCCTTGTAGCCCTCGGTGCACTCGTCGCAGCCCACCGGTTCGTACACGGTGAACCCGGCATCCACCTCGGCCTCGGTGAAGCCCTCGGCCAGCAACGCATTGCTCGGGATGTCCACCGGCCGCTTGCACTTGCCGCACAGGCGCCGCGCCAGGCGCTGCGCGATCACCAGCGTGACCGAGGAAGTGATGTTGTACGGCGCGATGCCCATGTTCATCAGACGCGCGATGGTCTGCGGCGCGTCGTTGGTGTGCAGGGTCGACAGCACCATGTGACCGGTCTGCGCCGCCTTGATCGCGATCTCGGCCGTTTCAAGATCGCGGATTTCGCCGACCATGATCACGTCCGGATCCTGGCGCAGGAAGCTGCGCAGGGCTGCCGCGAAGGTCATGCCGCGCTTGTTGTTCTGCTGCACCTGATTGACGCCCGGCAGCCGGATTTCCACCGGGTCTTCCGCGGTGGAGATGTTGCGGGTCTCGTCGTTGAGGATGCCCAGCGCCGTGTACAGCGACACGGTCTTGCCCGAGCCGGTGGGACCGGTGACCAGCACCATGCCGTAGGGCTTGTGGATGGCGTCGAGGAACAGTTTCTGCTGGTCCGGCTCGTAGCCAAGCTTCTCGATGCCGAGCTTGGCCGCGCTGCCGTCCAGGATACGCAGCACCACCTTCTCGCCGAACAGGGTCGGTAGCGTGCTGACGCGGAAGTCGATCTGCTTGCTCTTGGACAGGTTGAGCTTGATGCGCCCGTCCTGGGGCACGCGCTTTTCGGCGATGTCCAGCTGCGACATCACCTTCAGGCGCGCGGCGATGCGCTGGTTCAGTTTGACCGGCGCGCGGGCCACGGTCTTGAGCAGGCCGTCGATGCGCATGCGCACCCGGTAGTCCGTCTCGTAGGGCTCGAAGTGGATGTCCGAAGCGCCACGGCGGATCGCGTCCACCAGCACCTTGTTGACGAACTTCACCACCGGGGTGTCGTCGCCCTTGGCGTCCACGCCCGAATCGCTGCCGCCCTCCTCGTCGCCCGCCGAGACGTCGAGGTTCTCCAGCCCCTCATCGTCCTCGCCCAGGCCACCGTCGAGCTGGGCATTGACGTTCTGCCACTGCTCCAGCGTGCGGCGGACCTGGTCCTCGTCCACCAGGATCGGCTCGACGACCAGGTTGGTATGGAACTGGATCTCGGCCAGGGCCCCGGTCTGGGTGGGGTTGCTCACCCCCACGTACAGCTTGCCGCCGCGCTTGAACAGCGGCAGCACATGGTGCTTCTGCACCAGCTCCTCGCTGACCAGCTTCATCGCGTTCTGGGAAGGGTCGAAGGCCGCAGCGTCCAGCAGCGGGATACCGAACTCGACCGAGTTGGCTGCAGCCAGCTGCCCCGCCCCCACCAGCTTCTTCTCGGCGATGAACTGCGCCAGCGGCACCTTCGCCTCGGACGCCTGGGCCATCGCCGCCCGCGCTGCGGCCTCGTCCATGGCGCCGTCCTGGACCAGGCGGCGGGCGATGCCGGTGATACCGACGAGATTGGCGGTGACTGCAGCGTTCATATGTCTCTCCCCCGTAGGCTGGAAAGATACCCCAACCTTCCCGACCAGCGCACCGCGCGTCCCAACCCTACGGCGGGTGACCCTACGCAGCTGACTATTCGGTCATACAGGGCCAGGCAGCCTGTCCAAAGCGTGCTGCGGCTTCATGGTAGTCCTCTGGATCCCCATCAAAATGGGCGACCAGCAGGGTCTGCTGCCCATCGCTAAGTGCTACCGCGAGAATGCCGGGCAAGCGCCCAGTATGGGTCCAAGGCGCCCCCGCATGCCGCTCCGGCCAGTAGCGCCACCCCCATGAGTACCACGACCCATCCGGCAGGGTGCCTGGTGGCTGGGGCAGCTTGGTCGTCGGAAGGGTCCTCGCCAAGCCCGCATGGATCTCTAGCAATGGAGCACGCCACCCCCCCGCCCCCCCCAGATCACTCCGGAGCACCTCTTGAATGGGGTCGCCAGCGAGCTGCGGAACCCTCCTCACCACCTCAGAGAGAAGGCAATAGCCCGCGTTACTGTATTTCGTGGCCTCACCGGGATGCGACTCGACAGCGAACTGCAGTATGTAATGTCCCGCGGACTCGCAGTCGGCCTTGGTCTCATCACCCCTGTACCACAGAGGGTCCCACCCCCCAGGCTGGCCCAACCCGGCGGTGTGCTGCAACAGATGGCGCAACGTGATGCCAGTCGTCCCAGCTCCCGAGAACACGTACTCCGGCAGGAGATCGGTGACTCTTGCATCCAGGCTCAACTCGCCCAGCTCAATCGAACGCCTGATTACGTGAGCGACCCTAGGCTTGGTCAGGCTGGCCGCCTTGTACTTGTACCCCGTGCGCAGTCGCCACCAGCCTGAGAAATTTCTGGCCGCGACTTCAAAACCGTCATCGCCGTCCGAGAAAACCGCCACGCCATTCTCCAGACCACGCTGGACAAGTGCTTTGGTCACACACGCCGCCCGAGGAGTATCAGGGCGGCCAACACAGGCAGCACATGCCAGGAGGGCGAGCAGGACTGTCGCGAAAATCCTTTGCATCACTTGACGGAAAATCCCAAGGCCCGCTTGCACCTTGCCCACCATCCGAAACGTGCAATCCAGGCAGCATACTCGCGGTAGACAGGGTCCTGCATTAGATGTCTTTCCTCGGTCTTCGCTCGCAACCAGTAGATTCCGTTTACCCCGAGCAAGGCCAGGCAGTTGGTCATGGCTGCCAATGCCCCCTGTTCGGAGACAAAAGGGACTGCAATCAACCACCAGCTCAGATTCTTGCTGATATAGGCCGGGTGCTTGGTCCAACGATAAGGGCCGGAGGTAATAATCCCCCTATTTGTCAGATTCGAAAAGCGCGGCCCAAACGCCAAAGTCGCCCACGTGTAGATCAATGTCAGCCCCACGATCGCAGCCGCCCATAGAGGGGCCAGCACTGAATCCACCAGCCAGAGCTGCCAGTCCAGTCCATCGCGGTAGTCCAGCCACTGCCGAAGGATTACGGCGCTGAATGGGGGATAGCAGGCCAAGGCCGAGATCCATCCAAGCCAAGTTGAATCGGTCGAGCGGATATGCGAGTCGATCAACCTGCTGGCTGAGATATAACCGATGGTGCCGAATAACGTGTCAAGCGCATATAACGCCGACATGCTCATCAAGAAAATGAGCCACCACCCCTCGATGCCTTTGCCTTGCTCCGCGGGCGCTACCAACCAATCGTAGAGCCACGCGAGCATGAGGGGCAGGAAAAAAGCTTTAACCGCCCAACCCAGGAAAGCCTGCTGCTGGCGCACATCCAGCCTCCGCAGGCGCAGCAAGTTCAAAGTTGCCTCGCGAAGCCGCTCTACGCTGTCGTCATTCGCGAACGCCGGGGAGTAACGCAACCAGATCAACCAGGCAAGACAGCCAGGCAGTATTACGCTCGCGACGACCGCAATGCTGGCAACCTGCGCCCCCCCTATCCACAGCTGCGCCTGCATCGAGATCGCAAGCATGAGGACAGCCACCAGCCCGCCGCCCAAACGCCCCGCGCTCGAGCTCGACTTCGTGGCAGCCGGTGGACTCTCCCGAATCGCCATACGGTGATACTCGAGCCACCACATGGGGCCCGCCGCGCCGACCAGCATCACGATCATGGATATTAGCGGGGGCAGGCCAAATACGTGGCCCAACACGAATCCGACGACGCCACCGACAGTCCCCGCCAAGACCGTCCGCCGAGGAACAGCGCTCGGCGGCGGGACATTGTGATAACCCGAAGCCGGATCCATAGATCCAGACCCGACCTTCTTATCAATTATGTTCGACACTCGGAGGGCACGTGCTTGTTGTGGCCCGCGGTCCTTGCGCACACCCAGCGGACCGAACCAGTCAGATCGAAGGACGGCGTCAGCGTCAGGGTCACGGAGCCGGCCAACGGCGTAGTTGCCACGGTCAAAACGCCATTGCCGGCGCAGGTGAGCAAAGCCACGTTTTTGGTCGCGGTCGCCTCTGTCGCCACGGCGCTACAAGCCGTGGCGTCCAAAGCATTCGCACTATGAATGTTCTCTGTTACGAGAGCCTTTGCGCCGCTAGCGATAACGAGCGCCTCGCTGACCCGGGCCCGAGTCACGTAGTCTTGGTACGCAGGTAGCGCGACTGCTGCCAGGATCGCGATGATGGCAACCACAATCATCAGCTCAATCAGAGTAAATCCCTTCTCGTACCGCATAGACCCCCCTTGGGCACTGTCGCCTGCAAGGGGTTGCACAAACCGTGCCAAAAAAAGACCCCGCCGAGGCGGGGTCCTTGTCACACTTTCGCCGATTATCCTGTGCGACGTATTAGCCGCCGGAGGTGCTGCTGCCGCCGCCCGCGGCAGGAGTACGGCACTCAGCCGGATAGTAGGCAGCCTTACCGCCCGTCGCGGAGCAGGCCCACTTGGTACCAGCAACACCAGCACCCGCCGCCGGGGTGAAGGTCAGAGTGACTCCACCGGCCTTGGTGGTGGTCGTAACCGCGATCACGCCAGTAGTGTCGGTGCAGCTGAAGGAAGCCACATTCGTGGTAGCAGGATTGGTGGTGTCCACACCAGCGCAAGCACCGGCCGCGATAGTGCCGCCATTGTTGGCAATATTCTCAGCCACGGTGGTCTTGGCCCCCGAAGCCAGCACCGCCGCCTCGGAAACGCGAGCACGGATGGTGTAGTCCTGGTAAGCCGGCAGCGCGATGGCGGCCAGGATGGCAATGATCGCAACGACGATCATCAGTTCGATCAGGGTAAAGCCCTGCTGCTTCTTCATTTTGATTCCCCTAGAGCGGTTGGTTGGTTCCGGGCGCCATCGATGGCCCCATGCCCCTTTGGTTAGGACACGTGATCGATGATCACGTGTTCTGATCGACGCAGGTTGCGTGCCAAGTCCGGGCCACGACCCGCGCCGGCATCATAGCAACAGCTCCGTGCTTCACCAGGCGGCAGCGGACACAGAACATGCGTGACCGCGCGCACATTTTCGCAAGGGGTTCCCTGGCAGAAAGTGACGCCTCGCGTCACACATCCGTGGCGATGAGGGGCGTCGGGACGAGTATATATAACGACTCATTCGCAGCTGCCCTGGGACGTATGGTCCATCCCTGTCGGCGCGGAACCGTGACCAGACCGGCGTGCCGCCAGCCCGATTACCCGCTACCATGCGGCTTCGTGCCGGCATGGGGATGCCGGCTGGGGAGACCAGAGCATGTCCGCGTCCCGTACTGCGATGAGCAAGTCCGCTCCTGTTGAGCGGGCCACCAGCCAGCTTGCGCCCTTCGTGTGGGAGGGTACCGACAGGCGCGGCATCAAGATGAAAGGCGAGCAGTCGGCGAAGAACGCCAACATGCTGCGCGCCGAGCTGCGCCGGCAGGGCATCACGCCGAGCGTGGTCAAGCCCAAGCCCAAACCGCTGTTCGGCGCGGCGGGCAAGCCGATCACGCCCAAGGAGATCGCATTCTTCAGCCGCCAGATGGCGACCATGATGAAGTCCGGCGTGCCAATCGTATCGGCCTTGGAGATCATCGGAGGGGGGCACAAGAACCCGCGGATGAAGAAGATGGTAGATGGCATTCGCACCGACATCGAGGGCGGCTCGTCGCTGCACGAGGCCATTAGCAAGCACCCGGTGCAGTTCGACGAGCTTTACCGCAATCTCGTACGTGCTGGTGAAAGCGCAGGCGTACTCGAGACCGTGCTTGACACGATTGCCAACTACAAGGAAAACATCGAGGCGCTGAAAGGCAAGATCAAGAAGGCGCTTTTCTACCCCGCGATGACCATTGCAGTGGCCATCATCGTCAGCGCGATCCTCCTGCTCTTTGTGGTCCCGCAGTTTGAACAGACCTTCCAAAGCTTTGGGGCGGACCTGCCGGCTTTCACTCAGCTCATCGTTAACGCCTCCCGCTTCATGGTTTCCTACTGGTGGATGATCCTCTTGGCAGTCGCTGGCGCGGCCGTGGCATTCATCTTCTTCTTTAAGCGCTCTCTCGCATTCCAGCACTTCTTGGACCGATTGATCCTCAAGGTGCCGGTCATCGGCGAGATCATGAACAACAGCGCCATCGCCCGCTTCGCGCGCACCACGGCGGTGACTTTCAAGGCTGGCGTCCCTCTGGTAGAGGCACTGGATTCGGTCGCCGGCGCCACCGGCAGCTCGGTCTACGAGAAGGCCATCCTGCGGATTCGCGACGACGTTGCGGTGGGCTACCCGGTCAACATGGCCATGAAGCAGGTCAACCTGTTCCCGCACATGGTCATCCAGATGGCGGCCATCGGCGAGGAGGCCGGCGCCCTGGACACCATGCTGTTCAAGGTGGCCGAGTACTATGAGCAGGAGGTCAATAACGCCGTCGATGCACTGGCCAGCCTCATCGAGCCCATGATCATGGTGGTGCTGGGCGTGCTGGTCGGCGGCATGGTGATCGGCATGTACCTGCCCATCTTCAAGCTCGCTGCAACCGTTTAAGAAAGGCATTCAATGGCGTTCCTGGACCAACAGCCCCTTCTGGGTTATCCGCTTGTTGCCGGCTTGGGGCTGGCGGTCGGCAGTTTCCTCAACGTGGTCATCCTGCGCCTGCCGCGGCGGCTGGAGTGGGAGTGGAAGCGCGATGCGCGCGAGGTGCTGGAGCAGCCGGAGATCTACGACCCGCCGCCGCCAGGCGTGGTGGTCGAGCCTTCGCATGACCCGGTTACCGGCGACCGGCTGAAGTGGTGGGAGAACATCCCGGTCCTGAGCTGGCTCATGCTGCGCGGACGCTCGCGTTACAGCGGCCAGCGCATCTCGGCCCAGTATCCGCTGGTGGAATTGCTGACCGGCCTGCTGACGGCGCTGTGCGCCTGGCGCTTCGGCTTCGGCTGGCAGGGCTTCGGCGCAATGCTGCTGACCTGGTACTTGATCGCCCTGTCGGGCATCGACCTGCGCACCCGCCTGCTGCCGGACCAGCTCACCCTTCCGCTGATGTGGCTCGGGCTGATCGCCAGCCTGGACAACCTCTACATGCCGGCCAAGCCCGCCCTGCTGGGCGCCATCGCCGGCTACGTGTCGCTGTGGAGCGTGTGGTGGCTGTTCAAGCAGCTCACCGGCAAGGAGGGCATGGGGCACGGCGACTTCAAGCTGCTCGCCGCCCTGGGCGCGTGGTGCGGGCTCAAAGGCGTCCTGCCGATCATCCTGCTGTCTTCGGTGGTCGGTGCGGTGGTCGGTTCGGTGTGGCTGGCCTACAAGGGCCGCGACCGGGCCACGCCGATCCCGTTCGGCCCGTACCTGGCCATCGCCGGCTGGATCTTCTTCTTCTGGGGCGAGCCGATGGTCGACGCCTACCGCCGCTACGCGGGGCTGGGCTGAGCTGGCGGCTGCTCGGGCCACCTGCCTGCCCACGCAACTGACATGAGCAGCTTCATCATTGGGCTGACCGGCGGCGTGGCTTCCGGCAAGAGTGAGCTGACCCGCCGCTTCGAGGCGCTCGGCGTGCACGTGGTTGACGCCGATGTGGTGGCGCGCGAGGTGGTGGCACCGGGCCAGCCCGCGCTGGCCGCGATTGCCGAGCGCTTCGGCCGCGAGATCCTGCAGGCCGATGGCGCACTGGACCGGCGCCGCCTGCGCGAGCGCATCTTTGCTGATCCATCCGATCGGCTCGCGCTGGAGGCGATCACACACCCCGCCATCCGCAGCGCGCTTGAAGCCGCTTGCAGGCAGGCACCGGGGCCCTACTCCATTGCAGCGGTGCCGTTGCTGGCCGAGGCCGGGGGCCGCCGCGGCTATCCGTGGCTGGACCGCATCCTGGTGGTGGACACCCCCGTGGCCGTGCAGCACGCGCGCCTGATGCGCCGGGACGGCGTGGACGCGGAGTTGGCCGACCGCATGATTGCCGCCCAGGCCACGCGCGAGGCGCGGCTGGCGCTGGCCGATGATGTGGTGCTCAACGATGGTGCGCCAGACCATCTGGACGCGAGGGTCGCGGAACTGGACGCGCGTTACCGGCAGCTGGCTGCCGGCAAGGGCGCTCCCCAGCAGGGGTAGCCGGTCCACGCCCGCGTGATGGGGAAGCAGCCCATCGGGCGTGCCGGGAAGATGGCACGGCAGGGCATCCCACCCGCCCGCAAACCCACCCCCGCAGGTTTCTGCCGCAGCAGGCATCGGCATCCCGCCACCGCAACAGCGGTCGGGGCGACTCAGGCTGCCGCGATCGCCGGCGTCCACAGCGCACGAATCGCCGCCACGCCCTGCGCACCCTGCGCGCGCGCAGCCTGGAGATTCGCCGGTCCGAGGCCGCCGATTCCATAGATCGGCAGCCCCACGTGCTGGCGCAGCTCGGCGAATCGCTCCCAACCCAGCGGCTCGACGCCCGGATGGCTGGCGGTGGCCTGCACCGGACCCAGCACGGCGAAGTCGCAGCCGATGGCCTCCGCCGCACGCAGTTCCTCCAGCGTGTGGCAGGACGCCCCTACGGGCTGCCCCGCCGGCAGCGGGCGCACCGCCAGCTTGGCCAGCTGCTCGCTGCCCAGGTGCACGCCCGTGCCCAGCTCGAGCGCCAGATCGATGTCGCGGTTGAGCAGCAGTTCGGCCCCGCTGCGGCGGCAGCGGGCCAGTACGGTCTGCGCCAGCTGCCGCCACCGCGCGGGCTCCAGGCCCGGTGCCCGCAGCTGCACTCGGCCCACCCCGGACTGCAGCGCCAGCTCAAGCACGGCCAGCCAGGCGGGCAGGTCTTCGCCCGGCGGCGGCGTGACCAGGTAGAGCGGAGGCTGGCGCAGCACGCCCACCACCGGAATATCGGCCGAGGGCATGGAATAGCGCGACAGCCGCTCCGGCTCCACCCAGGTCATGGCCTGGCCCTCGCGCCCCCGCGGAGTGCCCTTCCAGCGCGCGATGCGGAACACCTCCAGGCGCAGGCGCTTGCTCGGGTACTGCTGGGGCACCTCCACCAGGCGCTCGCCGACTTCGGCCTCGATGCCCAGCTCCTCTTCGAGCTCGCGCGCCAGGGCAGCCTGCGAGCTTTCGCCGGGCTCGCGCTTGCCGCCGGGGAATTCCCACAAGCCGGCCAGGTCGCTGTCCTCGCCGCGGCGGGTGAGCAGGATGCGGCCGCGGACGTCGCTGATGACGCCGGCCACCACGTGGATCGATCGCAACTGTGATTCCATGGCCGAAGCTTAACCGGGGCGCGGGCCCTGCCGGAACGGCAGTGCTCGCCTGCGTACGCTCCATGGCATTCCATGCAGGGCGGTACATGCCAGCCTGTCCCCTCGGCCCGTCACGGAGCGGCCGCCGCTTGCAGAGGGTGCGCCCCAGTCCACCAGGCAGCGCGTTCGCCCGGACTGCGACCGGCGCAGTTGCTCTGCCGAAGCGTTGGCTCCGTCCTTGGCTCCGGGGCCGATCCCGCCGGACTGGTCCCGCTCTGCCGCCGCGACCCTTCAGGCGTCAGAAGGAGGCTTCCGGGAGGCGGCCCGGACTCAACCCGGCGTGGCCTGCCAGGCGGGACCCGAGCCGCATCCCTGGCAAGCCGCATGCCCGGTGCCAGGACGGACACGCGCTGGACGGCGCCTGGGGCGACCAGGCAGACCACGAACGGAGATGCCTGAAGTGCGCGGCCACGCGCCACGCGGGCCGGCGCAGGTGGACTGCGACAGGGCCAGGGATGCCCGACGTCCTCAAGCCTGCGCCCGGCTCGGTTCCTCGCCTTGCACGACCGGCCTCCCTTCACCGGTGCGGACACGGCGACAGCCGGGCGGGACGGGCCGCTGGCCCAGGGTGCAACCGGAGCCAAGGGCCGGGCGGCCGCGCCCTCCGCCAGGCGGCCGGCGCCGCCATGCATCTCCGATGCCTCCGCCCCCTCCTGAAACAACGACGCCCCCATGCGGGGGCGTCGTGTACGCAGCAGCCGGCAGGCCGGCTCAGCTGACCTGGCCGTGGCAGTGCTTGTACTTCTTGCCGCTGCCGCAGGGGCACGGATCATTGCGGCCGACCTTGGGCTCTTCGCGCACCAGGGTGGCGCCGGTGGCCGCCGGTGCCTGGCCACCGGTGATGCCCGCGCCCACGTCCTCGGTGCCGTAGCCGCCGGCGTTGGCGTGCTGGAACTGGGCCGCGCGCAGCTTGGCCTCGGCCTGCGCCCGCTCCTGGGCTTCCAGCGCGGCCACTTCCTCCTCGCTGCGGATGCGCACCCGCGCCAGCATGGTCACCACCTGGCGCTTGACGTTCTCCAACATCTCCGAGAACAGCTCGAAGGCCTCCTTCTTGTATTCCTGTTTGGGCTGCTTCTGCGCGTAACCACGCAGGTGGATGCCCTGGCGCAAATAATCCATGCGTGCCAGGTGCTCCTTCCAGCCCTGGTCCAGCACTGTGAGCATGATGTGCTTCTCGAGCGCGCGCGCGGTATCGGTGCCCAGTTGCTGCTCCTTCTGCTCGAACAGCGCGACCACCGCCTCGTTCACGTGACGCTCGATCGCCTCGGCATCCAGCTCCTCGCTGCTGCGGGCCAGGCCCTGCAGGTCCATGCCCAGGCCGAGCTCGGCTTCAAGCGCGGCCTCCAGGCCCGGCAGGTCCCACTGCTCGTCGACCGATTCGGCCGGCACGTAGCGTGTCACGATCTCGTTGACCACGTCGCCGAGGATGCCGTCGATGTTCTCCTTGACCGAATCGGCGTCCAGCAGCTCGTCGCGCTGGGCGTAGATCACCTTGCGCTGGTCGTTGTTGACGTCGTCGAAGTCCAGCAGGTTCTTGCGGATGTCGAAGTTGTGGGCCTCGACCTTGCGCTGCGCCTTCTCGATCTGGCGGCTGACCAGGCGGTCCTCGATGACGTCGTCCTCCTTCATGCCCATCATCCGCATCGCCTTCTGCACCCAGTCGGAGGCGAAGATGCGCATGAGGTTGTCTTCCAGCGACAGGTAGAAGCGGGACGAACCCGGGTCACCCTGGCGGCCGGAGCGGCCGCGCAGCTGGTTGTCGATGCGGCGGCTCTCGTGGCGCTCGGTGCCGATGATGTGCAGGCCGCCGGCGGCCTTGACCGCGTCGTGCCGCTCCTGCCACTGCGCCTTGGCCTGGGCGCGCTGCGCCTCGCTCGCCTCCTCGCCCAGCGCCTGCAGTTCGGCCTCCAGCGAGCCACCGAGCACGATGTCGGTGCCGCGGCCGGCCATGTTGGTGGCGATGGTGACCGCGCCGGGGCGGCCGGCGTTGGCCACGATCTGCGCCTCGCGCTCGTGCTGCTTGGCGTTGAGCACCTCGTGCGCCACGCCCGACTCGCGCAGGAAGTTGGACAGCATCTCCGAGGTTTCGATCGAGGTCGTGCCGACCAGCACCGGCTGGCCACGCGAATGGCAGTCCTGAATGTCGGCCAGCACGGCGCGGAACTTGCCGTCGCGGTTGAGGAACACCTGGTCCGGATGGTCCACGCGCTGGATCGGGCGGTGGGTCGGAATCACCACCACTTCCAGGCCGTAGATGCTCTGGAACTCGTAGGCCTCTGTATCGGCCGTGCCGGTCATGCCGGCGAGCTTGCCGTACATGCGGAACAGGTTCTGGAAGGTGATGCTGGCGAGGGTCTGGTTCTCGCGCTGCACCGGCACGCCTTCCTTGGCCTCCACCGCCTGGTGCAGGCCGTCGGACCAGCGCCGGCCAGCCAGGGTGCGGCCGGTGAACTCGTCGACGATCACCACCTCGCCGTCGCGCACGATGTAGTCCACGTCGCGCTGGAACAGCGCATGCGCGCGCAGGGCGGCGTTGAGGTGGTGCACCACCGAGAGGTTGTTGGCGCCATACAGGCTCTCGCCCTCGGCGAGGATGCCGGCGCGGCGCAGCAGCTCCTCGGCGTGCTCCATGCCCGCCTCGGACAGGTGCACCTGCTTGCCCTTCTCGTCGACCCAGAAGTCGCCCTCGCCCTCCTCGCTTTCCTGCCGCTTGAGCTGCGGGACGATGCGGTTGACCCGGATGTACAGCTCCGGCGAATCATCGGCCGGGCCGGAGATGATCAGCGGGGTGCGCGCCTCGTCGATCAGGATCGAGTCCACCTCGTCGACGATGGCGTAGTGCAGGCCGCGCTGGAAGCGGTCGGCCTTGCTCAGCGCCATGTTGTCGCGCAGGTAGTCGAAGCCGAACTCGTTGTTGGTGCCGTAGGTGATGTCCGAAGCGTAGGCCGCCTTCTTGTCCGCATGCGGCATGCCCGGGTACACCACGCCCACGCTCAGCCCCAGCCAGTTGTAGAGCTTGCCCATCCAGGCCGCGTCGCGGCGGGCCAGGTAGTCATTGACCGTGACCACGTGCACGCCCTTGCCTTCCAGCGCGTTGAGGTACACCGGCAGGGTGCCGACCAGGGTCTTGCCCTCGCCGGTGCGCATCTCGGCGATCTTGCCCAGGTGCAGGACCATGCCGCCGATCAGCTGCACGTCGTAGTGGCGCATGCCCAGCACGCGGCTGGCGGCCTCGCGGCACACTGCGAACGCTTCCGGCAGGATCTTGTCCAGCGCCTCGCCGTCGGCGATGCGCTTCTGGAACTCGGGCGGGTTGGCCTTCAGCGCCTCGTCGGAGAGCTTCTGCATCTCCGGCTCCAGGGCGTTGATCCTGGCGACGATGCGGTCCAGCTGGCGCAGGAGCCGTTCGTTGCGGCTGCCGAAGACACGGGTGAGCAGTTTGTTGATCATCGAAAAGGCCGGTTGGGAATGAACGCCACGGACACCCCCCGGGTGCCCGGGGACGAAGGCGAGGCCCCCGCCCACGGCAGTTGGTCATTGTAGCTTGGGACGCCGGCCACCGAACTCAACACCCGGCGCGGGGAACCCCCGGGCGCCGACGCCACAAATGAAAAGGCCCGCCCCGGAAAGGGGCGGGCCTGCATGGCCGGAGCGAGCTCAGCCGCGGCTGCGTCGCGCCACCGGGGCGCGGTTGTCGCCGAGGAACTTGCGCGGGTTGACCACGTTGCCGTTCTCCCAGACCTCGAAGTGCACGTGGGCGCCCGTCGAGCGGCCGGTGGAACCGGCCTTGGCCACTTCCTGGCCGGCGCGGACCAGGTCACCCGGCTTCACCACCAGGCGCGAGTTGTGCGCGTAGCGGGTGACATAGCCGTTGCCGTGGTCGATCTCGATGGTCTTGCCGTAGCCGCTGCGCGATGCCGCGAAGCTGACCACGCCATCGGCCACCGCCATCACCGGATCACCGACCCTGGCATTGAAGTCGATGCCCTTGTGGAACTGGCCACCGCGGCCGAACGGGTCGGCGCGACGCCCGAAGCTGGAAGTGATGTAGGTGCGGCGCACCGGCGAACGCGAAGGCACGGCGTTGGATTCCAGCTGGAGGTCGAACAGCAGCGACTCCATCACCGACAGCTGGCGCCCGGAGACGGCCAGCTGCTGCTCCACCTCGTCCAGCCCCTGCAGCAGCTCGGACCTGGGCATGTCGCCGGCCATCTCGGCGCCGCCCTGTCCGGGCGTACCCTGGAAGTCGAACTCGCCGTCTTCCAGCTTGCCGACCTCGGTCAGCCGCTCGCCGAGCGCGTTGAGGCGGTTGGCCTGGGCCTGGAGTTCGCCGAGCCGCGCGGCCAGCGCATTGATTTCCTGCTGCGACTGGCGGCGGACCTGCTCCAGCTCCTGCTGCTGGCGCGCGAGTTCGGTGCCGGTGTGCGAGGCGTTGGCCAGGCCGATACCGGCTCCGGCGCCGAAGCCGCCGATTGCCCCCATCGCCAGGAGGATGCCTGCCACCGCGCCCGGGCGCTGCATGCCCCAGGCCTGGAAACGGCCCCACATCCCGGCTCCGTGGCCTGATTGCGGGTTCCGTACGATCAGTTTGTAGCTCATGCTTTAGGTATGCCTGATTTGAAGTCCAACGCCCGCAGGGCCACCGTCCCGCGTCCCGCAGCCGAAGCCGCGCTGGCGGGCGAAACTGGCGCTCCCTTGCGTCGTGCCCTCTGGCTCGATGCGCTGGACCAGCAGTTGCGTCCCCATCTGCCCTCCGGGTCGGCAAGCCATTGCAGGCTCGCCAATGTGTCCGGCGGACAGCTCGTTTTTGTCACCGATTCGCCGGTCTGGCGGGCGCGGCTGCGCCTGGCAGAAGCCGAACTCCTCGATGCGGCCCGCTCCGTCGGGCTGAACCCCACTGCAGTCATCATCAAAACGACCACCGTGCCGCTGCATCCGCCTGTATCGCGGACAACGTCTCCCCCGGTTTCAGCGACCGCCCGTAAAGCCGTGAGCGACGCGTTGGCATCCTTGCGGGACCCTCCTCCGGAAGATCCCTGACGGCTGTCCGGGAGTCCTCCCCTCCCGGTGTGCCGCCGCTGCCCGACCGGTTGGTTGATACCGCAACCAGCGAGCAGTGGGGGGCATCCTAGCCTCACATTCCGCTCACGTCGTTAGCGGATCGTTATAAATTCGTTATGCAAGCCCCGGAATCCGGATCGGATTCACGCTTTGTAGATCCGGATGAAAGGTGCACCAATCGGGTGCAGGACGCCGGCGGGATGCGGACACGCCAGCGCAAGATCGCAGCCGGCAGGCCGCAACCTCTTCCAGATCAATGGGTTGCCACTCGCAGGGGCCGGGCATGGCCGGCCGCAGTGACTCAGGCGAGGGCTGCGGTGCCGTAGGCCAGCGGCGCCGGCAGCGCGGCGTCTTCGAAGCTGACCTTTTCCCAGGCCGTGGCGTCGGCCATCAGCGCGCGCACCAGCTTGTTGTTGAGCGCGTGGCCGGACTTGAAGCCTTCGTACGCCCCCAGTACCGGGCCGCCGGCCAGGTAGAGGTCGCCGATGGCGTCGAGGATCTTGTGGCGGACGAACTCGTCCGCGTAGCGCAGGCCGTCCTCGTTGAGCACGCGGAACTCGTCCAGCACGATGGCGTTGTCCATCGAGCCGCCCAGGCCGAGGTTGAGGTCGCGCATGTACTCCAGGTCGCGCATGAAACCGAAGGTGCGCGCGCGGGAGATCTCGCGAATGTAGGCCGCGGTCGAGAAGTCGAGCACGTGGTGCGACTGCCGGGCCGGGATCATCGGGTGGTCGAACTGGATGGTGAACTCCAGGCGGTAGCCGTCGCAGGGCGTAAACCGCGCGACCTTGTCGCCCTCGCGCACTTCCACTTCCTTGAGCACGCGGATGAAGCGCTTCGGCGCGTCCTGCTCCTCGATGCCGGCGGACTGCAGCAGGAACACGAACGGGCCGGCGGAACCGTCCATGATCGGCAGCTCGGCCGAGGACAGCTCCACTATCATGTTGTCGATGCCCAGGCCGGCGGTGGCCGACATCAGGTGCTCGACGGTCTGGATCTTGGCCGCGCCGCAGGTCAGCCCCGTGCACAGCGTGGTCTCGGTGACCAGGTCGGCGGCCGCAGGCACCTCGACCACGGGATCAAGGTCGGTGCGACGGAACACGATGCCGTGGTCGACGGGCGCGGGGCGCAGGGTCATGTAGACCTTGTTGCCGCTGTGCAGGCCGACGCCTGTGGCTCGGATCGTGTTCTTGAGGGTGCGCTGCCGGGTCATGTGTCTGGTGTGCGACGGTGGGGTGGTGTCGCTCGGGCGTGGCGAGAATAGCATGCGCGGCCATGAACCCCGGCCAAGCATGCAGGCCGGAACGCAGCAGCGGCGCGGGTTTCAGGCGGTTCTGCGCGTCCTGCCCCGCTCACGCGGAGCGGAAAACCTGCCGGGCCTTGCGGCCCGGCAGCAGGAGGACACGGTTGCCAGCCGCCCGGTGGGAGCGGTGGCGGGCAAGCACCCACAGGCGGACATGGCGTTCCGCATGCGGGGTGGTGCGCTGGATCAGTCGGCCTGGCGACGCAGGAACGCCGGGATGTCCAGGTAGTCGTTCGGCAGCTCCGCGGCCGGGGTGACGGCCGGGGCGGCGGTCGAACCGGTGGCGCTGCCCGGACGGCGCAGGCCCATGACGTTGGCCGCGGTGGCGACCGCATCGGGGCTGAAACCCTCGTCGATCGGCAGGCCGGTGGTGGCGTCGCGGACAACGCGCATCGGACGCTGCACCTCCTGGCGCAGGCCGGCGTCGCGGCTGCCGAACTCGCGCTCGCGCACCGGCTGGCGGGCCGCGGCGCGGTTCAGGCCGGTGGCCACCACGGTCACGCGCACTTCGTCCTGCATGTCCGGATCCAGCACGGTGCCGACCACCACGGTCGCGTCCTCGGAAGCAAAGGCTTCGATCGAGCGGCCGATCTCGTCGAACTCGGCCATCGTGAAGTCCGGGCCGGCGGTGATGTTGACCAGGATGCCGTTGGCACCGGCCAGGTTGACGTCGTCCAGCAGCGGGTTCTGGATGGCGGCCTCGGCGGCGGCCTGGGCGCGGTCGTCGCCGCGGGCGCTGCCGGAGCCCATCATCGCCAGGCCCATCTCGGACATGACGGTGCGCACGTCGGCGAAGTCGACGTTGATCAGGCCCGGGCGCACGATCAGGTCGGCGATGCCCTGCACCGCGCCCTGCAGCACGTCGTTGGC
>JAEWAG010000349.1 GCA_023391775.1 Pseudomonadota bacterium
CCCCCGCCCGGACCGCCGGGCGGGACGCTGGAGGCTTACTTGGCCTCGTCGTCCGCCGCCGGCTCGGCCTCGGCCTCGCCACGGGCGTGCTTGGCCACGACCACGGCCACGTCGTGGTCCGGACCCAGCTTCAGCTCCGGGATCTCCACGCCGGTCGGCAGCTTCAGCGCCGACAGGTGGATCACGGCGCCCACGGCCAGGTCGGTCAGGTCGACCTCGATCGCGGTCGGCAGGTTCTTCGGCAGGCAGGCCACGGTGACTTCGGTCAGCTCGTGCATGATCACCACGCCAGCGGTCTTGCCGGCCGGGGACTTCTCGCCATTGACGAAGTGCAGCGGCACCGGGGCGCGCAGCACCTGGTCGGCGGTCACGCGCTGGAAGTCCAGGTGCATGATCTGCTGCTTGTACGGGTGGCGCTGCAGGTCACGCAGCAGCACCGGCTGGATGTCGCCGTTGAGGCTCAGGTCCAGGATCGAGGAGTAGAACCACTCGTTCTGCTGGGCCAGCCACAGCTTCTCGTGGTCCAGCTGGATGGAGACCGGGGCCAGGTCGCCACCGTAGACGATGGCCGGCACCTTGCCGTCGCGACGCAGGCGGCGGCTCGCACCCTTGCCCTCGTCCTCGCGACGCTCGACGTTGATCACATGATTTGCCATTTGGATTTACTACCTAGGTTGATGAACCGCCTTGCGGCGGCTGGGGTGGCTTCCCCGCGACCAGGGAAGCCGATTGAAAACCGTGATCCGGGATTCGTGACTGGTGATTCGAAGAAGCAAAGCGCAGGCCACCCCTACGAATCACGAATGACCAGTCACTAATCCACGTACAGGGAGCTGACCGACTCGCCGAAGGCGATGCGCCGGATGGTCTCGGCCAGCAGCTCGGCCACGCTGACCTGGCGGATCCGGCTGCACTCGCGCGCGGCCGGCGAAAGCGGGATGGTGTCGGTCACCACCAGCTCGTCCAGCTGCGAGCCGTTGATGTTGTCCACCGCCGGGCCGGACAGCACCGGATGGGTGCAGTACGCGGCGACCTTGGTGGCGCCCTGCGCCTTGAGCGCCGCCGCGGCGGCGCACAGGGTGCCGGCGGTGTCGACGATGTCGTCCACCAGCACGCAGGTCTTGCCGGCCACGTCGCCGATGATGTTCATCACCGTGGAGACGTTGGCGCGCGGGCGGCGCTTGTCGATGATCGCCAGGTCGGCGTCATCCAGGCGCTTGGCCACCGCGCGGGCGCGGACCACGCCGCCGCCGTCCGGGGACACCACCACCATGTTGTCGGTGCCGTACGCGCGCCAGATGTCGGCCAGCAGCAGCGGCGAGGCATAGACGTTGTCGACCGGCACGTCGAAGAAGCCCTGGATCTGGTCGGCGTGCAGGTCCACGGTCAGCACCCGGTCGGTGCCCACCGCGCTGAACATCTTGGCCGCGACCTTGGCCGTGATCGGCACGCGCGAGGAACGCAGGCGGCGGTCCTGGCGCGAGTAGCCGAAGTACGGCACCACCGCGGTGACCGAGGCGGCGCTGGCGCGCTTGAGCGCGTCGATCAGCACCAGCAGCTCCATCAGGTTCTCGGCCGTCGGCGCGCAGGTCGGCTGGATCACGAACACTTCCTGGCGGCGCACGTTCTCCTCGATCTCCACCTGGACTTCGCCGTCGGAGAAAGTCGAGACCAGGGCCTTGCCCTGGCGCACGCCCAGTTCGCGGCAGATGCTCTCGGCCAGGGGCCGGTTTGCATTTCCGGTGAAGACGAGCAGGTTGCGGTCTTCTTGCATCTTCCTCATCCCGGCGGCGGCTCGGATCAGTTGGACATGGGGTCGATCAAGCCGCGGTCCCTGCGGCGGTACGGCTCCGGTGCCGGGGAGCGGGCTCCTCGGGCCTGGCAGGGGCGGCAGGATTCGAACCTGCGGATGCCGGGATCAAAACCCGGTGCCTTAACCACTTGGCGACGCCCCTGTATCACGGCTCCACCGCCACCGGACGCGCGAGCGCGGCCCTGAGCGGCGAATGGTCCACGCCGGCTGCGAGCCATGCACGCAACCCGCGAGGCAACCGTGCCAGCGCCGATTGTGCGCTGTCACGGTCGGGAAACTCGATGAAACATCCACTGCCGGTCCCGGTGAGCCTGGGCGTACCGAACTGCGCCAGCGCATCGAACACGGCCTCCACGGCCGGTTCGCGGCAGCGCAGCACCGGCTCGAAGGCGTTGTCGAGCACCGATCCTGCAATGAAGTCGGCTATTTTCGCGGGCGGGGCATTGCGCGTCAAATCGGGGTCCGCGAACAGTGCCGCGGTTGGCACGTGCACACCCGGATCGGCCAGCAGGTACCAGGCCGGTGGCAGGTCCAGCGGCTGCAGCCGCTCGCCCACCCCTTCGGCCCAGGCACTGCGGCCACGGACGAACACCGGGACGTCGGCACCCAGGCGCAGGCCCAGCATGGCCAGCACGTCCTCACCCAGCTCCAGACCCCAGAGCCGGTCCAGCGCGCACAGCACCGTGGCCGCGTCCGATGAGCCGCCGCCAAAGCCACCGCCGGCTGGAATGTGCTTTTCGACGACGATGTCGGCCCCAAGTGCGCAGTTAGCGTGCTCCTGGAGCATTTTCGCGGCCCGGACCGCAAGGTCGTCCGCCTCGGACACGCCCGGCACCGAGCTGCCCTGGCGTACGATCCGGCCGTCTTCACGCACGCGCAGAAGCAGCCGGTCGCCCCAGTCCAGCAGGCGGAACACGGTCTGCAGCTCGTGGTAGCCGTCGGCGCGGCGGCCGGTGATGCGCAGGAACAGGTTCAGCTTGGCCGGGGCCGGCCACTGGCTCCAGCCACTCACGGCGTCCCCCAGGTATCCACCAGCAGGCGCACCCGGGCCTGGCCGCGCTCGGCCTGCAGGCGCCTGGGCATGGCCGGGAAGCCGTCCGCGGCCGGTTGCCAGTCCTGGTATTCGATCTGCCAGCCGGAGGCCTGCATCCGCTGCAGGTAGCCATCCGGCCCGTACTCGACCGCGCTGGCGCCCGGCGTTTCCAGGCCGCGCACCCACCAGGCCAGCTCCTGTACCGGGATCTCCCATCCGGTCGCCTCGCGCAGCAGCAGGGAGGCGTCGGTGCCGCGACGGGTGCCGCCTTCCACGCCTTCCAGCACCACCTCGCCGGCCGGCCCGGAGGCCAACGACCAGCTCTGCCGGGTCACCGGTGCGCTCAGCGCCACCCGGAAGCCATCGGCATGCTGCGCCCATTCCAGGCGCCCGCTGCCGCCCCGCTGGCCGTTGCTGATGGCCACCCTGCCCTGCAGCGACCAGTGCTGCAGCGTCTCGAGCGCCTCCCGGCGCTGCTCCTGGTGGCGCTGGGCCTGCTCGACGGGAACCGCCGGCGCAGCGGGTCGCCCCGGGCCGGTGGCGCAGGCGGCAAGCAACAGGAGGGTTGGCGCCAGGCCAGCCAGTCGCAAGGTTCGGGTCATGGGGTCCGGGACGGTTCGGGCCGGGAAGGCGTGGATGTCAGGTCATCGACCGGGGCGGCGACGGGCTCGACCGGCGCCGGCGGCACATCGGTCTGCGCCGCAGGCTCCGGCGCCGGGAGGACGATGTCGAACTGCTGCAGCGCCCGCTGCAGGGCGCGGTTTTCCGGATCCAGCGCGCGCGCCTGCTCGAAGTAGCGCTTCGCCTCCTCGCGCCGGCCGAGCTGCCACAGCACCTCGCCCAGGTGGGCGGCGACCTCCGGGTCCTTCATCAGCCCCCAGGCGCGGCGCAGTTCGACCAGAGCCTCGCGGGTGCGCCCGAGGCGGTAGAGCACCCAGCCATGGCTGTCGATGATGGCGGCGTTGTCCGGCTCGGCGGTGCGGGCGCGGTCGATCAGCTCCAGGGCCTCCCGATAGCGGTCGGTCCGGTCGGCCAGGGTGTACCCCAGCGCGTTGAGCGCGGCCACGTTTTCCGGCTCGGTGACCAGCAGCCGGCGCAGGTCGGCTTCGGCGCGGTCGATCCGGTCCAGCCGCTCCCAGGCCAGGCCGCGACCGAGGGCATCCAGTTCGCCCCCGCTGTCGCCCGCGCGCTGGCGCAGCTCGGCCTCCAGCAGGTAGGCATCGCGCCGCGCCTCGTCGGCGATGCCGGCATCGTCCTGCAG
>JAEWAG010000389.1 GCA_023391775.1 Pseudomonadota bacterium
GGCCAGGGCCGCGCTCCGGGGTGTCGTGCCGGGGAGAGAGGGGCCGGCACGGCTCCCTCAGTACTTCATGTTCTGGCTCCAGTAGGCCTCGATCTGGCGCACCAGCGCGTCCGGCAGGGGCACGTAGTCCAGCTGGCGGGCCTGGGCGTCGCCATTGGCGTACACCCACTTGAAGAACTCCCTGGCATTGCGCGCGCCGGCGGCGTCCTTCGGCTGCCGGTACATGAGGATGAAGTTGGTCGCGGTGATCGGCCAGGAGGCCTCGCCCGGGGCGTTGGTCATCACCAGGTGGAAGTCCTTGCTGGCGGCCCAGTCGGCACTGGCGGCCGCGGCGGCGAAGCTCTCCTGCGAGGGCTGTACGTAGCGGCCCGCCGCATTCTTCAGCGAGATGTGCGACAGGCGGTTCTGCAGCGCATAGGACAGCTCCACGTAGCCGATGCCGCCCTTGATCTGCTTGACGTAGGCGGCCACGCCCTCGTTGCCCTTGCCACCGATGCCGGCCGGCCACTGCACCGAGGTGCCTTCGCCGACGGACTGCTTCCACTCCGGGCTGACCTTGGACAGGTAGTTGACGAAGTTGAAGGTGGTGCCGGAGCCGTCGGAGCGGTGGACCACGGTGATCTTCGCGTCCGGCAGCGGCAGGCCCGGGTTGAGTGCGGCGATCGCCGGGTCGTTCCACTTGCCGATCCTGCCTAGGAAGATCCTGGCCAGGGTCGCGCCATCCAGCTTCAGTGCGCCGGGGGCGATGCCCTGCACGTTGAGGATCGGCACCACGCCGCCGATCACCGACGGGAACTGGGCCAGCCCGTGCTTGGCCAGCTCCTCGGGCTTGAGCGGCGCGTCGGAAGAGCCGAAGTCCACGGTGCCGGCCTTGATCTGGGCGATGCCGCCGCCGGAACCGATGGACTGGTAGTTGACCTGCTTGCCGGTGGCAGCCCGGTAGTCGGCCGACCACTTGGTCATGACCGGGTAGATGAAGGACGCGCCGGCGCCGGTGACATCGTTGGCGTGCGCGGGGGAAAGGATCGAAGCGGCTGCGATCAATGCAACGGCCACGCGGGTCTTGAGCGGGGACTTCACCAGGTCGACTCCATGAGGTAGAAGGGTGCGGACTGCGCTTGGCATCCGTCGCCGCGCATTGCATCGCCGCCGGATGACAACTCCGGGTCAGCGCGCTGACACCTGCATGACAGGTAGGCGCCGGGCCGCCCGCCGCCTTCGTGCATGCGGATGGTGATGCGTCATCGGAATGTCATGTCCCGGTCGCATGGTTGTCAGGCCGCCGGTCCAAGCTGCGCCGCGGCCCACAGGTGCCACGCCGTGCGCGGGCATCGCCGACATCCCTTCCTGGAGAGATCCTTCCATGCGTCAAACCCACCTCGCCGTCGCGCTGGCCGCGGTCCTCGGTACCGCCTCCTTCGGTGCCGCGGCCGCCGACAACGCCGAGCTTGCCGAACTGAAGGCGCAGCTGGCCGCCCTGCAGGCCAAGGTCGCCGAACTTGAAACCCGCAGCGACGCGCAGTCGGACATCAACATCGAAACCCGGCAGAACCTGGACACCCTCGCCACCAGCACGCCCAAGGTGGAGACCAAGGGCGGGTTGAAGGTCACCTCCGCCGACAGGAAGTTCGAGGCCTCGCTGGGCGGGCGCATCCACTTCGACGCCTACGCCTTCGACCGCGACCTGGCGGCGACCACCGGCACCAGCGAGTTCCGCCGCGCCCGCCTGAGCCTGTCCGGCAAGGCGCTGGGCTGGGATTACAAGCTGGAGCAGGATTTCGCCGCCGGCAGCAACCTGGACGGCCTGCGCGACGCCTACATCGCCACCGGACTGGCCGGGGGCAAGGTCACCATCGGCCACTTCAAGCCGTACCGCTCGATGGAGGAGCTGACCAGCTCCAACGAGCTGCTGATGATGGAGCGCCCCTTCGCCTCCGCCACCGGCCTGTTCGGTGGCCGCCAGTTCCAGCAGGGCGTGGGCTACCAGCGCGCCGGCGACAACTACACCGCCGGATTCGCCGTGTTCAACCTGCGTGGCGCGTCGGGCAGTCGCAACGAGGGCATGGGCGCGGCCGGCCGCGTCACCTTCGCCCCGCTCAATACCGACCGCAGCACGCTGCACTTCGGCGGCTGGGCCAGCCAGGAGAACGCCAACCAGGGCTCGGCCGACCTCACCGCCACCGCCAACTACGCCGGCCGCCGCGGCCCGTCGCTGGCGATCGCCACCACCCCCGGTGCCAGCGGCGACAGCGTGACCGCCTACGGCCTGGAAGCGGCCGGCGCATTCGGCCCGGTGTTCTTCCAGGGCGAGTACGTGAATGCCAGCTTCGGCCAGGCGCTGGGCCCGGACCAGGACGTGACCACGTGGTACCTGCAGGGCAGCTGGCTGCTCAACGGCGGCCGCAAGGTCTACAAGTCGGCGACCGGCGTGTTCGGCTCGCCCAAGGTCGACCGCGGCCTGTGGGAGCTCACCGCGCGCTACGACACCATCGAGAACAAGGACCTGGCCGACCGCCAGGCCAGCAGCACCATCCTGGGCGTGAACTACTACGTCAATCCCAACCTGCGCTTCATGTTCAACTACACCCGCGGCGACAACGACTTCACCGGCGACGAGACCGGCCAGTACGCGGTGCGCACGCAGTTCAGCTGGTAAGGCGCGGCTGGATCGGCAGTACCGGAAAGCCCCGCAAATGCGGGGCCTTTCCGTCCCGGCGATGCGTGCGGCTCAGCCTGGTGTCTTGTCCGGGAAGCGGCACAGGTCGCGGATCACGCACTGCGGGCAATCCGGCCTGCGTGCCTTGCACACGTAGCGCCCGTGCAGGATCAGCCAGTGGTGCGCGTCCTGCAGGAATTCCGCCGGCACCGTGCGCATCAGTGCATCCTCGACGGCGCGCACGTCCTTGCCCGGGGCCAGGCCGGTGCGGTTGGAGACGCGGAAGATGTGCGTGTCCACGGCCATGGCCGGCTCGCCGAAGGCGGTGTTGAGCACCACGTTGGCGGTCTTGCGGCCGACGCCCGGGAGGCTCTCGAGCGCCGCCCGCGACGCCGGCACCTCGCCGCCGAAGCGCTCCTCGAGCAGGGCCGACAGC
>JAEWAG010000405.1 GCA_023391775.1 Pseudomonadota bacterium
CGGTTGACCATGGAGGTCTTTGCCATGTCTCTATCCCTTAGTTGCGGAACGGGAACTTGAACGCCTCGAGCAGCGCCTTGGCTTCGGCGTCGGTCTTGGCGGTCGTGGTGATGGCGATATCCAAGCCGCCGAACGCATCGACGGCGTCGAAGTCGATTTCCGGGAAGATGATCTGCTCCTTCACGCCCATGTTGTAGTTGCCGCGACCGTCGAAAGAACGGCCCGACACGCCACGGAAGTCACGAACGCGCGGCAGCGCGACGCTGACCAGGCGGTCCAGGAACTCGAACATCTGGTTCCGGCGCAGCGTGACCTTGCAGCCGATCGGCCAGCCGTCGCGGATCTTGAACGAGGCCACCGAAACGCGGGCCTTGGTGGTCACCGGCTTCTGGCCGGTGATCTTGGCCAGGTCGGCAACCGCGTTCTCCAGCTCCTTCTTGTTGGTCGCCGCCTCGCCCACACCCATGTTCACGGTGATCTTGACGAGCTTCGGGACTTGCATCGGATTGCTGTAACCGAACTTCTCCATGAGAGCCGGCACAACCTGTTCCTTGTAGATCTTTTCGAGCCGCGTGGTCATTGCTTCATTCCTCAGGCGTCAAGCGCCTCACCACTGGAGCGGAACACACGCAGTTTGCGTCCATCCTCCAGGACCTTGTAGCCAATGCGCTCGCCCTTGCCAGTGGCGGGGTTGAGCGGCATCACGTTGGAAATGTGGATCGAGGATTCACGCTCGACCACGCCGCCGGCGACGCCCGCCTGCGGGTTCGGCTTGGTGTGCCGCTTGACCAGGTTCACGTTGGCCACGACCACGCGGTCGCCATCAACGCGAATCACCTCGCCCTGCTTGCCCTTGTCCTTGCCGGTGGTGACCACAACCTGGTCACCCTTCTTGATACGGTTTGCCATGTCTGCTTCCTCCGCTCAGAGCACTTCAGGCGCGAGCGAGACGATCTTCATGAACTTCTCGGAACGCAGTTCACGGGTCACCGGCCCGAAGATACGGGTGCCGATCGGCTCCTGCTTGTTGTTCAGCAGGACGGCGGCATTGCCGTCGAAGCGGATCAGCGAGCCGTCGGCGCGACGCACACCCTTGCGGGTGCGGACCACGACGGCGTCGTAAACCTCGCCCTTCTTGACCTTGCCACGCGGGATCGCGTCCTTGACGGTCACCTTGATGATGTCACCGATGCCGGCGTAACGGCGCTTGGAGCCGCCCAGCACCTTGATGCACATCAGTTCCTTGGCGCCGGAGTTGTCGGCGGCGTCAAGGTAGCTCTGCATCTGGATCATGATTCAGATCTCCCTTATTCGGCCGCGCGGGTGACGACTTCAACCACGCGCCAGTTCTTGGTCTTGGACATCGGTGCGATCTCGGTCACGCGCACCACGTCGCCCTCGTTGCAGCTGTTGTCCGCATCGTGGGCGTGGAGCTTGGTCGAGCGCTTGATGTACTTGCCGTACAGCGCGTGCTTGACCTGGCGCTCGACCAGGACGGTAACCGTCTTGTCCATCTTGTTGCTGACGACGCGGCCTTCGACCGTGCGCAGCGGCTTGTTGTTGTTCTCGCTCATCGCTGCGATCCCTTACTTGTTGGCGCCGAGCAGGGTCTTGACACGAGCGATCTCGCGGCGCACCCGGCGGGTTTCGTGGGTCTTCGTCAGCTGGCCGGTCGCCCGCTGCATGCGCAGGGAGAACTGCTCCTTGCGCAGGTCCAGCAGGTGGGCCTTCAGGTCGTCGGACGACTTTTCACGGAGTTCGTTGATCGTAGCCATTAGCGCACCGTGCGGGTCACGAAGGTGGTGGTGACCGAGAGCTTGGCAGCCGCCAGGCGGAACGCCTCGCGCGCCTGCTCTTCGGAGACGCCCTCGATTTCATAGATCATGCGGCCGGGCTGGATCTGGGCGACCCAGTATTCGACGCCGCCCTTACCGGAGCCCATTCGGACTTCGATCGGCTTCTGGGTGATCGGCTTGTCCGGGAACACGCGGATCCACATCTTGCCGCCGCGCTTGACGTAGCGGCTGATCGTGCGGCGGGCCGCCTCGATCTGGCGCGCGGTCAGGCGGCCGTGGGCGGTGGCCTTGAGGCCGAACTCGCCGAAGGACACGGCATTGGCGCTCCAGCTCAGGCCATCGTTACGGCCCTTGTGCTGCTTGCGGTACTTGGTTCGCTTGGGTTGCAACATCGCCGTTACCTCGCTTCACGTGCCGGACGGGAGGGACGCTCGCGGTCGCCACGCTCGCCCCGGGGGCTGCTGGCTTCTTCCGGCTTCTCCTGTCCAACCTGGGCGAAGTCGAAGATCTCGCCCTTGTAGACCCATACCTTGATGCCGATCACGCCATAGGTGGTGTGCGCTTCGGCAAACCCGTAGTCGATGTCCGCGCGGAGGGTATGCAGCGGCACGCGGCCTTCGCGGTACCACTCCGAACGGGCGATCTCGGCGCCGTTCAGACGGCCGGCGACGTTGACCTTGATGCCCAGGGCACCGAGGCGCATCGCGTTGCCCACGGCGCGCTTCATAGCGCGGCGGAACATGATGCGGCGCTCGAGCTGCTGCGCGATCGACTCGGCGACCAGCTGCGCGTCCAGCTCGGGCTTGCGCACTTCGCTGACATTGATGTGCGCCGGGACGCCCATCAGCGCGCTGACTTCCTTGCGCAGCTTCTCGATGTCCTCGCCACGCTTGCCGATCACCACGCCCGGACGGGCGGTGTGGATCGTCACGCGCGCGGTCTTGGCCGGACGCTCGATCAGGATGCGGCTGATGCCGGCCTGGGCCAGCTTCTTGCGCAGCATCTTGCGGACCTTGAGGTCGGCCGCCAGGTAGTCGGCGTACTCGCCCTTGCCGGCGTACCACTTCGAGTTCCAGTCCTTGGCGATGCCCAGGCGGATACCGGTGGGATGAACTTTGTGACCCATATTACTTGCCCTCTCCCACGACGACGGTGATGTGGCTGGTCCGCTTGAGGATGCGGGTGCCGCGACCCTTCGCACGCGCCATGAAGCGCTTCAGGGTCGGGCCCTCGTCGACCATGATGGTCTTCACACGGAGGGCGTCCACGTCGGCGCCGTTGTTGTTCTCGGCGTTGGCAATGGCGGACTCGACGACCTTCTTGATGAGGGCGGCGGCCTTCTTGTCGGAGAACTTCAGCAGGGCGACGGCACGATCGGCCGGCAGGCCGCGCACCTGGTCGGCGACCAGGCGGGCCTTCTGCGGGGAGATGCGCACGGTGCGCAGGATGGCTTTCGCTTCCATGGTCATCTCCTTACTTCGACTTCTTGTCGCCACCGTGACCCTTGAAGGTCCGGGTGACAGCAAATTCGCCGAGCTTGTGGCCGACCATGTTCTCGTTGACGAGCACCGGAACGTGGTTCTTGCCATTGTGGATGGCGATGGTGAATCCCACCATTTCCGGCTGGATCATGGAACGGCGCGACCAGGTCTTGATCGGCTTCTTGGTGCCGGCCGCAGACTCCACCTTCTTGACGAGGTGGTGATCGACGAACGGGCCTTTCTTGAGGGAACGTGGCATGGTCGATTAGCCCCTGCGATCGCGGACGATGAACTTCTGGGTGCGCTTGTTGTTGCGCGTCTTGTAACCCTTGGTCGGGACACCCCACGGGGTGACCGGATGCGGGTTACCCTGGCC
>JAEWAG010000407.1 GCA_023391775.1 Pseudomonadota bacterium
CCTCGCACCTGGGCTCGGGCACCGGCAAGGCCGAGGAGGACCAGGCCCTGGACGGCATCGTCTTCCCGACCGAATCCTGGCCCAGCCGCGGCACCATCGGCCTGCCGCCCGCCGCGCCCGCGGCGGCCATGGTGCCGGCCGCGCGCCTGTTCGCCTTCGGCTACGACGCATGGCGCATCAGCGCCTATCTGGAGCGCCTGGCCACGGCCACCGACGGCAAGCTGCAGGGCGCCACCGGCGACCTGCGCCTGGACGGCTTCGGCAACGTGGTCCGGCAGCCGACCTGGGCCACTTTCAGCGGCGGCCAGCCGGTACCGCTGGGCAACTGAGCCGACATGGCGATGCGCGGCCCACGGACGGGCAGCGGAGCGGTCGACCGGCGCGCACGCGGTGCCGCGGTCGAGGCGGCCGCCCGCGCGCATCTTGAACGCAGCGGCCTGCGCACGCTGGCAGCGAACGTCGGCTATCGCGGTGGTGAGCTGGACCTGGTCATGGCTGACGGCGCCACCGTGGTCTTCGTCGAGGTGCGCTACCGCGCCGGCCATGCCTTTGGCGGCGGCCTGGCCTCGGTCGACGCGGGCAAGCGCCGCCGCCTGGTGCGCGCCGCCCTGCTCTACCTGTCCGCCCATCCACGGCTGGCGCAGGCGCCCTGCCGCTTCGACGTGGTCGATGCCAGCGGCGACCCGGCCGCCCCGCGCATCGACTGGCTCAAGGATGCGTTCCGCCTGGACGAGGCCTGATCCGGCCGGGGGCACGCCTACAATGCGCCGATGCCTGGACTGCCCGCTGACCTGAACGAACAACTGTCCGCCCTGCTCGGCCCCGAGGGCTGGCGCACCGATGAAGCGGTGCGACGTGCGCATGGCGAGGACGACTCGCGGCAGTGGGCGATGCCCGACGCGGTCGCCATCCCCGCCGACGCAGCCGAAGTGGCCGCTGTCGTGCGCGCCTGCCAAGCGCACCGGGTCGCGGTGGTCGCCCGCGGCGCCGGCACCGGCACGACCGCTGGCGCGGTCCCGTTCACCGGGGGCGTCGTCGTGTCGTTCGCGCGCATGGCGCGGATCCTTTCGATCCATCCGGACGACCGCTGCGCAGTGGTGCAACCGGGCGTGCTCAACGGCGACCTGCAGCAGGCGCTGCAGCCGCATGGCCTGTTCTGGCCGCCCGACCCTTCCAGCGCGGACCGCTGCACCATCGGCGGCAACCTCGCCTGCAACGCGGGCGGCCCGCGCGCAGTGAAGTACGGCGCCACCCGCGAAAACGTGCTGGGCCTGGTGGCGGTGACCGGCAGCGGCGAGGTCATCCGCACCGGCGGGCCCTGGACCAAGGACGCGACCGGCTACGACCTCACCCACCTCATCGTCGGCAGCGAGGGCACGCTGGCCCTGATCGTCGAGGCCACCCTGCGCCTGGTGCCGCGGCCGGTGGCGCAGGCGGGCCTGCGCATGTTCTACCGCGACGCGGCCAGTGCCGCGGCCGCGGTCTCCCGGCTGATGCGCCAGCCGCAGGTGCCGGCGATGCTGGAATTCATGGATGCCGGCGCGATCGCCCTGCTCCGCCGCAACGGCAGCGACGTGCCCGAGGCGGGCGCGATGCTGCTGGTGGAAGCCGACGGTGACGGTGAGACCCTGCCGCTGGCACTGCAGGCGCTGGCCGCGGCGGCCGAGGGCGACGGCATGATCGAACTGGACGTGGCGATGGACGGGTCCGCGCGGGACCGGCTGTGGGCCGCGCGCCGGGCCCTGTCACCGGCGCTGCGCAGCATTGCCCCGGGCAAGATCAACGAGGACGTGGTGGTGCCGGTCTCGCGCATCCCGGACCTGGTGGCCGCGGTGGAGGCCCTGTCGGCGTGGCATGCGCTGCCGATCGTGGCCTTCGGCCATGCCGGCAATGGCAACCTGCACGTCAACATCATGTACCACCCGGAGGACGCGGCCGAGTGCATGCGCGCGCAGGCGGCGCTGGAGGCGCTGTTCGCGCAGGTGATCGCGCTGGGCGGCACGCTGTCCGGCGAGCACGGCATCGGCGTGGCCAAGCGCGACTGGATGGACCGCGCCTTCGACGCGCCGACGCTCGCGGCGATGCACGCGGTCAAGGCCGCGCTGGACCCGGATGGCATCCTCAATCCCGGCAAGGTGCTGCCACCGGCCGCACCCTGACCCGGCGCACCACCCGCAGGAGCCCACGTGGACCACAGCGCGTACGACCGCATCACCCTTGAGCAGCTGCGTGCCGGCGGCGGGCTGAAATGGCGCGCCTTCCCCGACTGCATCGGCGCCTTCGTCGCGGAGATGGATTTCGGCCTGGCGCCCCCGATCCGCGAGGCCCTGCACGCGGCGGTGGAACAGGGCCAGCTCGGCTACCTGTCGGCCGCGCCGCTGGGCGAGCTGGCCGAAGCCTGCGTGGACTGGCAGCGGCGGCACCACGGCTGGGAGATCGCGCCCGGCCAGGTGCGCGCGGTGCCCGACGTGCTGGCCGCCCTGGAACTGGTGCTGCGGCACTACCTGCCGGCCGGCGCGCCGGTCGCCCTGCCGATGCCGTGCTACATGCCGTTCGTGCCCCTGCTGGAGCTGCTGGGCAACCCGGTGGTGCCGGTACCGATGCACCGCAACGGCAACGGCTGGGAACTGGACGAGGACGTGCTGGACGCGGCCTTTGCCGGCGGCGCACGCATGCTGCTGCTGTGCAACCCGCACAACCCGATCGGCAAGGTCTACACCGCCGGGGAGCTGCAGCGCATCGTGGCCGTCGCCGCGCGCCACGACGCGCGCGTGTTCTCCGACGAGATCCACGCGCCGCTGGTGTTCGACTGTGCCGGGCACGTGCCGTATGCCTCGCTCGGCCCGCAGGCCGCGCGCCAGGCGATCACCGCGGTGTCGGCCTCCAAGGCCTGGAACCTCGCCGGGCTCAAGTGCGCGCAGCTGGTCTTCACCCGCGAGGAAGACCTGCAGCAGTGGCGGCGGCTGGGCCACTTCGGCGGCAACAGCACCTCGACGCCCGGCGTCATCGCCCACACCGCGGCCTGGAGACATGGCGACCCGTGGCGCCTGCAGGTACTCCAGTACCTGCAGGGCAACCGCGACCTGCTCGGTCGCCTGCTGCAGGACCAGCTGCCACAGGTCGCCTGGCTGCCGCCGCAGGGCACCTACCTGGCCTGGCTGGACGTGCGGGCGCTGCGGCTGGACCAGCCACCGGCGCAGTTCTTCCGCCGCCACGCGAAGGTGGCGCTGACCGACGGCAGCGAATGCGGCGAGGGCGGCGAGGGCCACGTGCGGTTGAACTTCGCGATGCCGCGACCCCTGCTTGAGGAAGCGGTGCGGCGCATGGCCGCGGCGGTGCACGCACGCGGCTGACCGCGCCGCGCCGCGGCTAGCCGAAGTGCTGGTATCCGGGGCGACCGGGCTGCCACGGCTGGCCCGCCGCATCCAGCGCGCGCACGCCCTGCCCTTCGACAATGCGGCCGATCCGGATGCCGTCCACGCCCACCTGCTCCAGGACCAGGGACACCTGTTCGCGCAGGCCGGGCGGGGCGGTGAAGCACAGCTCGTAATCGTCGCCGCCGCTGGCCTGCAGCCCATGCACCCCGGTGCCGAAGGCCGCCCGCAACGCCGGCGACACCGGCAGCGCCGGCAGCCGTACCTCGGCGCCGGTGCCGCTGCGCCGGCAGACATGGCC
>JAEWAG010000012.1 GCA_023391775.1 Pseudomonadota bacterium
GGGGGCGGCCCACAACTCGCTTCGCTCAGACACGTGGGCCGCCTTTCTCCCACCCGGCCTGCGATGCTCGGTTCGCTTTACGGGGAGGGGAGAGCAACAGCAACAGCCAAGGCAACAGCCAAGGCAACGGCCAAAGGCAACGGCCAAAGGCAAGGGCCAAAGGCAAGGGCCAAAGGCAACGGCCAAAGGCAACGGCCAAAGGCAGTGGCAACCGCTGCGGCCCGAGGCCTTGTCCGGCTACGCGGCTGCTGGGGGTGGTCCGACGCTTCGGGTGGCGGGTGCGGCTGTCCGCGTGGTCCGGGCAAGGCGCACCCGGAATGGGCGCTTCCCCGCGAGGCGAAACGCTCGCCCGCGAGGGCAGGCGCTACACCCCGTTGAAGCTCGCCGCCAGCGTGCCCACGGTCAGCACCCAGCCATCCACCAGCACGAACAGCAGGATCTTGAACGGCGCGGAGATCAGCACCGGCGACAGCATCATCATGCCCATGGACATCAGCACGCTGGCCACCACCAGGTCGATGATCACGAACGGGATGAAGATCAGGAAGCCGATCTCGAAGGCGGTCTTCAGCTCCGAGGTCACGAACGAGGCGGCCAGCACCGGGAACGGCACGGCATCGGGGCTGGCGTAGGTGCCGTGGCCGGCCAGTCCGGCGAAGGTCATCAGGTCGGTCTCGCGGACCTGGGCCAGCATGAAGGCGCGCAGCGGGGCGGTGCCCAGGTCCCAGGCGCTGCGGAAGTCCAGGTCGCCGTTGAGGTAGGGGCCGAAGCCGGCGTCCCAGGCCTTCTGCCACACCGGCATCATGATCATCGCGGTCAGGAACAGGGCCAGGCCGACCAGGATCTGGTTGGACGGGGTCTGCGCCGTGCCCAGGGCCTGGCGCAGCAGTGCCAGCACGATGATGATCCGGGTGAAGGCGGTCATCACCAGCAGCAGCGACGGCAGCAGGGTGATGGCCGTCATCAGCAGCAGGGTCTGCAGCGGCACGCTCACCGGGGCGTCGCCGATGCGGCCCACGGCCACGTCCGGCAGGGAGGGCACCTGCGGCGCCGCGGCGGGCGCGGCGAAGGCCAGCAGCGGCATGCCCGCCAGCAGCAGGACGGCGATGATCAGGAGCAGGCGGCGGGCGGTCATGTCACGGGTTCCGGCGCAGCCGCTGCGACAGCAGCTGGGCGAAGTCTGGGATCTGGCTGAGATTGGGCAGGCGCACGGGCTCGGCCGGCGGCAGCGGCTCCGGCAGTTCCTGGAGCAGGGTGACGCCGCCGGCGGACACGCCCAGCAGCAGCTGGCGGCCACCGACCTCCACCACCACGGCACGCTCCCTGGCGCCCAGCGGCAGGCTGGCGACCACGCGCACGCCGTCGGCGGGACGGAAGCCGGAACCGGGCAGGCGCTTGAGCAGCCAGGCCAGGCCCAGGATCAGGCCCAGCACCAGCAGCAGGGCGAAGAACGCGCCCACCAACCCCGGGCCGGCATGCGCGACCGGGCGCGCGGCCTGCGCCGCGGGTGCGGCGGCCAGCAGCAGCGGCAATGCGCTCAACGCAGTCTCCGGATGCGCTCGCTGGGGCTGACCACGTCGGGCAGGCGCACGCCGAACCGGTCGTTGATCACCACCACCTCGCCATGCGCGATCAGGGTGCCGTTGACGTAGACGTCCAGCGGCTCGCCGGCGCCGCGCTCCAGCTCGATCACCGAGCCCTGGTTGAGCTGCAGCAGGTTGCGGATCGGCATGCGGGTGCGGCCGACTTCCAGCGACAGGGTCACCGGCACGTCGAGGATGACGTCCAGGTTCAGGTCGCTGGAGGCCAGGCCCGGGTCGGACTGCAGCGCGTCGAACTGCGCGGGCGCGGCGATCGGGTCGATGGTGCTCATGCGGGCATTTCCTCGGAGACAGGCTGGCGCGGCTGCCTGTGCGCGCCGGGCGGTTGGACTTCGGTGATCTTCACCGCGTTGCGGCCGTTGGCCAGGCCGAACTGGCCGGTGAACACGGGGATGTTCTCCACGCACACCGGCACTTCGGTGGGCAGCTCGATCGGCAGGATGTCGCCCACCTTCAGCCGGGTGAGCAGGCGCAGGTCGATGTTCTTCTCGGCCAGCACGCTGGACACGGTGACCTCGGCCAGCTGCAGCTGCTCGCGCAGGGTGGAGTTCCAGCTCTCGTCGCGGTCGATGCGGTCGCTCTGGATGCCGGCGTCGAGCAGCTCGCGGATCGGCTCGAGCATGGAGTAGGGCAGGGTGACGTGGATCTCGCCGCCGCCACCTTCCAGCTCCACGTGGAAGCGGCTGACCACCACGTACTCGCGCGGGGTGACGATGTTGGCGAAGTGCGGGTTGATCTCGGAGTTGATGTACTCGAATTCCACGTTCATGACCGGCGCCCAGGCCTCCACCAGGTCGGCGAAGGTCTGGCGCAGCAGCAGCTGGATCACGCGCATCTCGGTGACCGTGAACTCGCGGCCCTCGATGCGGGTGGGGTAACGGCCGTCGCCGCCGAAGAAGTTGTCCACCACCGCGAACACCAGCTTCGGCTCGAACACGATCAGGCCCATGCCGCGCAGCGGCTTGAAGCGGATCAGGTTGAGGTTGGTCGGCACGTACAGCGAATGCATGTACTCGCCGAACTTGACCAGGTCGATGCCGCGCACGGACAGGTCGGCTGAACGCCGGATCAGGTTGAACAGGCCGATGCGCCACAGCCGCACGAAGCGCTCGTTGACCATCTCCAGGGTCGGCATGCGCCCGCGGATGATCCGGTCCTGGCTGGCGAAGTCGTACGGGCGCGCGACGCCGGGGTCCACCGGCTCCGGGTCGGTGCTGACCGCGCCGGAATCCACGCCATGCAGGAGGGCGTCGATCTCGTCCTGGGAAAGCAGGTCGTTGATGCTCATGGGCGCGGGCGCCTTACTGGGTGACGAAGCTGGTGAACAGCAGCGCCTCGGCGCCGGGCTGGCCGGTTTCGGTGCTCATCAGCTTGCGCACCTCGGCCAGGGCTTCGGCCTGCAGCCGTTCCTTGCCGGCGCGGTCGGCGATGCTCTCGGCGTTCTGCTGGGCCAGCAGCATCAGCAGCCGCGCGCGGATGGCCGGGGCGTGGCGCTGCAGGTCGGCCAGGGCGGCCGGGTCGCGGGTCATCAGCTGGATTTCCACCTGCAGGTACTGGGGGCCGTCCAGCCCGCCGTTGAGGTTGACCACGAACGGGGGTTCCAGCGCCAGGTACTGCGCCGGGGCGGGCAGCTTCGGCCTGGCGGCTTCGGCGGCGGCCTGCTCGGCGGCGAGGGCGCGCTTGGAGCTCCAGTACCAGCCACCGCCGGCACCGGCGGCCACCAGGATGGCGACCAGGGTGATGATCATCGGCAGCTTGCCGCCATCCCGGGAACTGGCAGCGGGGGGCGGGGTGCGGGGTGTCCTGTCGGCAGCGGTGGCCACGCGTCGATCTCCTGAAGGTTGCAGGAGCAGCAATGCAAGCGCCGTGCCGCAGGCGCGGCGGAGGATTGACGGGGGCGGTGACGGAAGGCGGACGCCCGCCGGAAGCGCCGCAAGCGCCGGGCGCGCGGGCCGGCCCCGGGCGTCAGGGGTGGGCAGCGGGAG
>JAEWAG010000093.1 GCA_023391775.1 Pseudomonadota bacterium
GCCATGCGCAGCACGCGCGGGTGCTCGAGCAGGCCGATGATCGCCTCGCTGATGCCGTCGCCATCGGTGGGGTCGTTGTTGAGGTCGCCGGCGATCACGAACCGCGCATCCGCGGCCAGGCCACCGCAGCGGCCGGCGTCATCGCACAGCCACGGCAGGGCGCCGCCGGAGATGTATTCCTGCCACAGCCGGATCTCGTCGGCGTTGCGTGCGCCGTTGCGGTCCTCGGGGCCGTCGAACACCGGCGGGGTGGGGTGCGACACCAGGAAGTGCACGGTGCCGGCGGGCGTGCGCACCGGCACGTCCCAGTGCGACTTGGACGACAGCCGCAGCTGCGGCCACACCGCATCGCCGTACCAGGGCCGGCCGCTGGTCGGGTCGACCGGGCGGCGTGCGCCGGGCATCGCGCTCCAGCGCAGGTGCTGGAACGTGCGCACGGCGGCGGTGTCGATCGGGTGCCGGGACAGCACCAGCATCCCGTACTGGCCCGGGTGCAGGCCGTAGCCCCAGGCATCGTTGCCGCGCTCGCGCCCCTGGCCGCCGACGCTGCCGTTGCCGTCCAGGTCCAGGCCACTGGGCACGCCGGTGTTGACCGGTGCCAGGTAGCGGTACGGGTAATGCAGCGGTTCGCCGCCGCCGGGCTGGGCCTGCTCCAGGTAGGCGCGCTGGAACAGGTCCGCTGCGCGCCCTTCCGGGTCGTAGTCGAACTCGTTGACCAGCACCAGGTCCGGCCGCACCTGCTGCAGTACCGCGGCCACCTTGCGCGCGCCATCGTCGCCGGACTCCAGCCGCGCGATCACGCCGCCGGCCTGGTCGTCGTACAGAGAGACGTTGTAGGTCGCCACGCGCAGCGGCGCTGCGGACATGGCCGGGCTCGCCGGCGGAGCGGAGGTGGCGCAGGCGGTAAGCATCGCGGCCAGCAGCGGGATCAGGGACAGGGAAATGCGCATGCGCGGATTTTCGCACGCGCCGCCAGGCTCAGTCCGGGAAGGCCTGCCAGCCGCGCCCGTTGAACGCTTCCAGCGGACGGAAGCGGCGCTTGTAATCCATCTTGCCGTGGCCGGAGATCCAGTAGCCGAGGTAGAGGTGCGGCAGTCCCTCGCGCCGTGCCCATTCCAGCTGTCGCAGGATGG
The DNA here is from genome assembly GCA_023391775.1 of Pseudomonadota bacterium. GTDB lineage: Bacteria > Pseudomonadota > Gammaproteobacteria > Xanthomonadales > Xanthomonadaceae > Pseudoxanthomonas. Next base: position 1,134 of record JAEWAG010000093.1, read on the forward strand.
CCAGCGTGCCCAGGCCGCGCGCCGCGGCCTCCGGTTCGAAGAAGGTGTACACCGCCGACAGCCCCGAGGGCACGCGGTCGGTCACTGCCACCGCCAGCAGGCGTCCTGGCTGCTGGCCGCCGGGTGATGCCGGCTCGCGCAGTTCCAGGAAGCGGGTGTCGGACCAGGCGCCGACCAGGAACTGGTCGAACTCGGCCGCGCCGTGGTCGTCCATGCCGCCGTCGCGGTGCCGCGCCTGCAGGTAGCGCCGGTACAGGGCGAAGTTCTCCTCGCTGCGCTGTGCCGGTGCTACGCGCGCGACCAGCTCCGCGTTGCGCTGCAGGCAGCGGCGCTGGCTGCGGTCGGGCTGGAACGCCGCCACCGGGATGCGCACCGCCACGCAGGCGCGGCAGCCGGGGCAATGCGGGCGGTAGACGATGTCACCGGAGCGGCGGAAGCCCCATTCCAGCGCCTGCGGGTAGAAACGGCCCAGGCGTGGATCGCGCGGGTCCAGCACCAGGTCGCGGGCCTCGCGCTCGGGCCAGTAGCCGCAGGCATGGCTGCCGGTCTGGAACAGGCGCAGGTCGTCGGCGGAGAGGCTGTCGTTGCCCATGGCGTTGCGTTCGGCGTGGTCGCCAGCATACCGCCGCCGTGTCGCGCGGATGCGGCACGGTTCCCGGCTGCCACCTGAACACGACCGGCGCGCGGGTCAACGCCGCGGCGGATGCGGCGTTTTCCCTGTCGTGGCCAACACGTCACGCACCCACTGGAGATACACGTGAACAAGACCCCTTCCCTGATCGCCGCCGCACTGCTGGCTGTCACCGCCGGGGCCGCCAGGGCCCAGGCGCCCGCTGCACCGGCCGCGCCGGCCTGGCGGCGCGTGGGGCTGGACGCCAACAAGGACGGTGTGATCGACCGTAGCGAGGCGGCCGCCCATCCGCGCCTGGCCGCGCGCTTCGACACCCTGGACCGCAACGGCGATGGCCGGCTGGAGCGTGGCGAGATGCCGCGCATGAAGCACGGCCGGCATGGCGGTCGCGGGCATCACCGCGGCGGCTTCGGCGGCAACCCGTTCATGGGCGCCGATGCCGACAAGGACGGCCGCGTCAGCAAGGCCGAGGCGATCGCCGCGGCAACCCGTCGTTTCGAGCGCATGGACGTGAACAAGGACGGCTTCGTCGACGAGGCCGACCGCAAGGCCATGGCCGAGAAGCGCCGCGAGGCCTGGTTCAAGAAGGTCGACACCGATGGTGACGGCAAGCTCAGCCCGGCCGAGCTCGAAGCGGCCAAGGCGGCCCGCGGCCATCGCGGCCCGCGTGGCCAGTCCAGCGCTCCGTCGGCGAAGTAAGTCGCGCCGCCAGCGCCCCGGGCGGGGCGCAACGGCGGCAGGAAGACCTCAGCCGGCGGGCGGAGGGGAAATGCGGTAACGCACTTCCTCTTCCTCGCCGGCCTCCGTCTGGGACGCCGGAGCAGCCGCGGGCGGTGCCACCGGTGCCGGATCAGGACGCCGCAGCCAGATGAACACGGCCACGCCGGCGATCACCGCCAGCAGCGCGATGCGTACCCGCCAGCCCCAGCGGCTGCCGCCGATGGCGAAGCGCGACTGCGGCACTTCCAGCGGCGGCGGCATGTCGGCGTATGAGCGGGTCGAGGCCAGCAGGCCGGCCCGGCGCAGCACTTCGCGCGCGCGCGGCTGGTCCTCGGGCAGGCGTACCCACACCGCCGACTGGGTCTTGGGCGACTCCGGCTCGGCATAGCTGAACTGCCCGCTGCGATGACTGCGGTACGAGCGCGGCTTGCTGATGTGCACCGGGATCCCGGCTTCCTCCAGCAGGCGGGCGACGCCTTCGACGGTTTCCAGCCTCTGGCTGGTGAAGATCTGGCGCATGGGATCAGTCCTTGGCGGGCACGGCGGCGGCCGCGCCACGGTCGGGGACCACGCGGATCAGGCCTTCCTGCGCGGTGCTGGCCACCAGCCGGCCCTGGCGGTCGAAGATCTGGCCGCGGGCCAGGCCGCGCGAGGCCTGGCTGCTGGGGCTGTCCAGCGAGTACAGCAGCCAGTCGTCGGCGCGGAACGGGCGGTGGAACCACAGCGCGTGGTCCAGCGAGGCCATCTGCACGTTGGGCGTGTAGTAGCTGATCCCGTGCGGGAAGGTGGCCGTACCCAGGAGGTGGAAATCCGAGGCGTAGGCCAGCAGCGCCTGGTGCAGCTGCACCGGGATGTCGCCCACGTTCTCGCGCAGGCGGAACCAGACCTGCTGGTAGGGCGGGCGCTTGGGCGGGTTGAGCTCATCACGCGGATACACGTGGCGGAACTCGAACGGGCCACCGCGCGAGAGCCAGCGCTGCACCTTGGTCGGCAGCGTGGCCATCACTTCCGGCGGCACCGGGTCGGCCGGGGCGATGTCCTCCGGCTGCGGCACCTCGGGCATCTTCAGCTGGTGCTCGGCACCGGGCTCCTCGTCCTGGAACGAGGCGGCGCAGAAGAAGATCACCTTGCCGTGCTGGATCGCGGTGACCCGGCGCACCGAGAAGCTGCCGCCGTCACGGGTGCGGTCCACGTCGTAGACGATGGGGTGCTCGATGTCGCCGGCGCGCAGGAAGTAGGCATGCAGCGAGTGCGCGCGGCGGCCGTTGTCGATGGTGGCCTGGGCCGCGGCCAGCGCCTGGCCCAGGACCTGGCCGCCAAACACGTAACGGGTGCCGATGTCCCGGCTCTGGCCGCGGAAGAGGTTGTCCTCCAGGCGCTCCAGCGCAAGCAGGTCGATCAGTTCGGAAACCACGGGGCCAAGGACGGCGGACACGGGCAGGCCAGTCGGGTGGGCAGGGCCGCCGATTATAGCGGCCGCGCCAGCGCGGCCCGGCCCGGTGCGCCGGCTGCATCGGGCGCGTGGGCAGGCAGACGCAGGTCAGGGCAGCAGGCGTTGCAGCGGCACCGCAGCCAGCACCTGCGCCCACGGGAAGCGCGGGCCCGGATCGCGCTTGCGCGGGACCAGGATGGCCGGGTCGTCGCTGGCGGGCACCGTCCCGCGGTCCAGATCCTCGTGCCCGGCGACCAGGCGCAGGGCCGGCAGCGTGCCGGCGAGACGCTGCAGCAGGTCCACCAGGGCCTGGACCTGCGCCGGCGGATAGGCCTCGTCCATGGCCTGGTGGCGTGAATCCAGCCAGTGCGGCCAGCGCCCGCGATTGACCAGTTCGATGCCGATCGAGCGCGCGTTGTACCCGCGCACGTGGTGGGCGACGCGATCCTCGGGTACGTAGCGGGCCGTGTGGCCGTCGCGGTCGATGTAGTAGTGGCCGCTGTTGCCGGTGCCGCTGGGATAGAGCACGCGCTCGCCGTACTCGCGCGCGGTGGCCAGGTCCGGCAGCTCGGTGCAGTGGATGACGGCCAGGTCCACCTGCTGCAGCGGGCGCGTTTCCAGCTGCCCGACGTATGGCAGGAAATGGTCGGTCACGGGCGGCGCGGGGAGGGGCGGCATGGGCCGGGATGCTAGCATTCGCGCATGCGTGCACCTTCCTCGCGTCCGCCCGCGGACAGCCCCCTTGGCCAGTTGATGTCGACCCTGCCACGCACCGGCAAGGTGGAGTGGATCGGGCTGCGTCCGGCCCGCGGCGTGGCCATGCACGAGGTCGACAGCGCCCAGGCCACGGTCGGCGCGGGACTGGCCGGCGACCGCTACCGCGGCGGCAGCGGCAAGCGCGACGTGACCCTGGTCCAGGCCGAGCACCTGCCTGTGATCGCGGCCCTGTCCGGCCATGCGGAGGTGGCGCCGGCGACCCTGCGCCGCAACCTGGTGGTGTCCGGGATCCCGCTGGTCGCGCTCAAGGGCCGCCGCTTCCGCGTGGGCGAGGTGGTGCTGGAAGGCACCGCCCCGTGTGATCCGTGCTCGCGCATGGAAGAGGCGCTGGGGCCGGGCGGCTTCAACGCCATGCGCGGGCATGGTGGCCTGTGCGCACGCATCGTCTCCGGCGGCACCCTGCGCCTGGGCGACGTGGTCGAGGCATTGCCGCCGGAGGACGCATGAGCGCCGGGCACTGCATCCTTTCCCACGGTTTCGAGAGCGGCCCGGACGCGACCAAGGTGACCGCGCTGGCCACGGCGGCCGAGGCGCTGGGCTTCACCACCGAGCGCCCGGACTACACCGACCTGGACGCGCGCAGCGACATCAGCCGGGTGGGCGACGTGCAGGCGCGCCTGCAGCGTCTGGTCGGCCTGGCCACGCGTGCGGTGGAGCGGGGCGGGCCGGTGGTCCTGGCCGGCTCCAGCCTCGGCGCCTACATCTCCGCCATCGCCTCGCTGCAGGTGCCCACCCGCGCCCTGTTCCTGATGGTGCCGCCGCTGCAGATGGGGCCGATGCCGGCGCTGGACGCCGCGCCGGTGCCGCTGTCGGTGGTGCACGCCTGGCATGACGAGATCATCCCGGCGATGGGTGTCGTCGAATGGGCGCGCGCGCGTTCGGCGCGCCTGCTGCTGCTGGACGACAGCCATCGCCTTTCCGCGCACGTGGACGCCACCACCCGCGCCTTCGCCGAACTGCTCGAATCGCTGTAGCGCGTCGCGCCGGCGGTTCCCATCCGCCGCATGCACGCATGCGGCCGCCATGACCCCGAGGTCCCCGTGAAGTTCTTCGTCTCCTGCGCCAAGGGCCTGGAATACCTGCTTGCCGACGAACTGGTCGCGCTGGGTGCCAGCCGTGCCACCGCCGCCGTCGCCGGCGTCAATGCCGAGGGCGAACTGGCCGACGCGCAGCGTGCGGTGCTGTGGTCGCGCCTGGCAGCCGCGTGCTGTGGCCGCTGGTCGAGTTCGACTGCCCGGACGAGCAGGCGCTGTACGCCGGCGCCGCGTCGCTGCCCTGGCACCACCACCTGTCCGAAGGCCAGACCCTGGCCGTGGACGCGCACGTGTCCGGCGATGCCATCACCCACGCGCGCTTTGCCGCGCAGCGGGTCAAGGATGCGGTGGTGGACGTGTTCCGCAGCCAGGGACTGGAGCGGCCCTCGGTCGACGTGGACGCGCCGGACCTGCGCCTCAACCTGTCCCTGCGCAAGGGCAAGGCGACGCTGTCGGTGGACCTGGGCGGCGGCCCGCTGCACCGGCGCGGCTGGCGCACCTCCCGGCACGAGGCGCCTCTGAAGGAGAACCTGGCCGCGGCCGTGCTGCTGCGCGGCGCCTGGCCGCAGCTCTACGCCGATGGTGGCTCGCTGCTGGACCCGATGTGCGGCAGCGGCACGCTGCTGATCGAAGGTGCGCTGATGGCCGCCGACGTGGCGCCCGGCCTGCGCCGCGAGTACTTCGGTTTCCTTGGCTGGAAGCAGCACGACATCGCGCTGTGGCGCAGCCTGCTGGAAGACGCGCGCCAGCGCGCCGAGGCCGGCCTGCGCAACCTGCGTTCGGCGTTCTTCGGTTCCGATGCCGACCCGCGCATGG
>JAEWAG010000116.1 GCA_023391775.1 Pseudomonadota bacterium
CGCCACGGGAGCCGGCGGCGGGGCGGCCTGGGCCGAGCCCACGCCAAGCATGCCCGCAAAGCCTGCCCCCCGTCCGGTACCGGCAGCGGGCGAACGCGCCGCGTAGAGGCGACGCAGCGAGGGTTCCATCTTCTTGTAGGCCTCTTCGTAGGCCTCCTTGATCACCTTGCCGATCTCGGTGTTCTCCCAGCTGGCCGCGTGGATGCCGCCACGCACGCCGGCCTGGGACTGCTGCGCGCGCAGGGCAGCGTTCCAGGCCTTGTCCGAGATCTTGGCTTCGCCGCTGGTGGTGGCGACCTGCTCGGAGGTGCGCGCGTCGACCAGGGTGAGGATGACCTCCGCGTTCTGGCGGCGGGTCGACAGCCCGGCCCGGCCGCCGCCGGTGAGGCCTCGCAGCAGGCCGCCGCGCCGGGCCTCGGCATCGACCCCGAAGTCGCTGCCGCCGGCGTTGGCGTTCTGCGAAACAATGTCCGGGATCAGCACGAAGTCGGCCGCACGGATCTGGCCGCCGCCGACGTTCTGGCCCTCACGCAGCTGGCCGGCCGCGGCCAGGTCCTGCTCGGCCCGGATCGCCGCCAGGCCGGCGCCGCGGTCGACCACGGTGAAACAGCCCGATTCGTTGACCATGACCCGCAGCATGCGGGTTGGTGCGGACAGGCCGTAGCTGGACCACAGTTCGTCGCCCTCGTCCGGCTCGGCGATGCGCAGCGAACCGATCCGCTCCGGGCAGGGCTTGAACAGACGCATCAGCTGGGCGTCGGCGTCCGCGGCCGGCAGCCACAAGGCACCGGCAAGGATGGCGGCAAGCGCAAGACTGCGCGCCTGGATCTGGTTCTGTCTCATTGTTCCCCCTGTGAAAAAACCCGGACAGCGGGCACGGACCGCTTCCATTCACGGACGAATCTAACGAAACAATCACAAAAATAAACAGGTGCCCGCTAATTTATGTGAATTCCATCGCACTTGAGCGCCGATCCACCGTACTTCACCCGACGGAGGGCCGGCTGGCTGCCGGCCCCCATGCCTCCCAGGTCGGGCCTGGGTCAGCGCGCGAGTTCGGTGCTGGTGGAGTTGACCCAGCCGCGGTTGCCGAGCTCGTCCTCGACCTCCCACATCACTCCTTCCTTCGGGCCGGTCGGATACAGCAGCATCCCCGCCTCCAGGTCGCGGACCGCGGCGCCGGTGCCCTGTGCGTTGGCCAGCATGCGCGCGGCGCGGGTCACCCGCAGCGCTTGGGTGGCATTGGCCGCCGAGGCATCCTCCGGCAGGCCGCCGAGCTGGGCGACGATGTCGGTATAGGCCTGCAGGTAGGCCATGGTGATGACCTGGCCGATCTCGGTGTTGGTGTAGCCACCCAGTCCGGCCGCGCCCAGGCCGCTGCCGGAGAACAGCCCGCCGCTGGCACCGAAGCCGATGTCGGTCTTCTGCGCGTTGCCCTCGGCCATGGCCACCTGCTCGGAGGAACGCACGTCGGTGACGGTCAGCACCACGTCGGCCGTCTTCTTGCGGAAGTTCAGGCCACCGAGGACGCGGCCCGCATTGCCGCCAACCAGCCCGCCGATCAGGCCGCTGACGGCATTGCCGCCGGCGTTGCTGTTCTGCGAGACCAGGTCCGGGACCAGCACGTAGTCGGCGGCCTTGATCTGGCCCTTGCCGATGTTCGAGCCGCGGCGCAGGTCGCCGTCGGCGGCCAGCTCGCGCTCGCCCTGGGCGGCGGCCATGCCGACGCCGCGGTCGACCAGGGTGAAGCAGCGCGAGCGGCTGACGAAGGTCTTGATCAGACGCGAGGGTGCCGGCAGCTGCTGGCCGGTCCACCAGTTGGTGCCGTACTCCGGCTCGATGACCGAGATCGTACCCAGCGGCTTTTCACACACCGGGATCTGCGCCGCCTGCTGCCGGCGCGCTTCCTGCGCGCTCTGGCGTTGAGCCTGTGCCGGCGACGCCGCGATGACCATCAACATCGCGGCGCCCAGCGCCACGCGCGTTGCATTCCAATTGCCCATTGAATTCCCCGATAGCGGTTGACTGGACCGGGCGCCCCCTCGCCTGGAGCGCCGCCGTCCAGCGGCGCTGCGACGCAGGATAAACCACATGAACTGCTCAGACATGCCGCAGGGCAACGTCCGGAAACAGGACAGCCGGCTTGCGCCGGCTGTCTGCGGGTTCGGGACCGCCGAGCGGCGTTACTCCGACTCCCACCACATCCAGAACGCATCCCACAGGCGCTTGAAGAAGCCCGCTTCCTCCACCGCTGCCGTGGCCACCAGCGGGGCCTCGGCAACCACCTCGCCATCCAGCGACACCTTCACCGTGCCGATCTGCTGGCCGGCGCTGATCGGCGCCACCAGCGAGCGCGGCACTTCCATCGCCGGCTTCAGGTCGCCGTAACGGCCGCGGGCCACGCTCACCAGCAGCGGCTGCGCCACGCCCAGCTGCACCTGGTCGGCCTTGCCCTTCCACACCTTCAGCGAGGCGACCGGCTTGCCGGGCTCGTAGACGCGGTGGGTCTCGTGGAAGCGGAAGCCCCAGTTGAGCAGGGCCAGGCTGTCGTCGGCGCGCTGGCGCTCGGAGACACCGCCCATCAGCACCGCGATCAGGCGCTGGTCGCCGCGCTGGGCCGAGCTCATCAGGCAGTAGCCGGCCCTGGAGTGGTGGCCGGTCTTGATGCCATCGACGCTGGAGTCGCGCCACAGCAGCAGGTTGCGGTTCGGCTGGGTGATGCCGTTGACCGTGAATTCCTTGATCTTGTTGTACGCGTAGGCGTCCGGGTAATCCCGGGCGAAGGCGCGGCCCAGCAGGGCCAGGTCGCGCGCGGTGCTGTAGTGCTCCGGTGCCGACAGGCCATGGGCGTTAACGAAGTGGCTGTTCTTCATGCCGATCTTCGCCGCGTAGCTGTTCATCAGGTCGGCGAAGGCCTCCTGGGTCCCGGCCACGTGCTCGGCCAGGGCGATGGCCGCGTCGTTGCCCGACTGCACCGCCATGCCCACTTCCATGTCGTGCAGCGGCGCGTACTCGTTGACCGGGAAGCCGCTGAAGCTGCCGTCGGTACGGGCGCCGCCCTCGCGCCAGGCACGCTCGCTCATCAGCACGCGGTCGTCGGCCTTGACCCGCCCGGCGGCGATCTCGGCGGCGATCACGTAGGAGGTCATCACCTTGGTGATGCTCGCCGGCTCCACCCGCTCGTCCACGTTCTCGCCGGCCAGGACCTGGCCGGTGGCGTAGTCCATCACCAGCCACGCGGGGGCCTGGGACGGCCGCGGCGCGGCCGGCACCGAGACGGGGGCCGCGGCGGAG
>JAEWAG010000331.1 GCA_023391775.1 Pseudomonadota bacterium
CCGGCGACCTGCCGGGAGTGCTGCGCGACGGCCTGTCCGCCTTCGAACCGCAAGGCCCCTGGCTGGTCCCCGACCCGGCGCTGGTGGCCAGCAGCAGTACGGCCGGCACCTGCCACGGCAGGCGCGGGCGTGGCCCCGGCTGGCGCATCCGCCGGATCACGGCCGTTCCAGCACCAGCAGCGGGTCGATGCGCACGTCGAACCAGTTCATGCCCCAGTGCAGGTGCGGGCCGGTCGCGCGCCCGGTCTCACCGACCGCGCCGATCACCTGGCCCTGCTCGACCTGGTCGCCAACCTTTACGTCCAGGCGCGACAGGTGCAGGAAGTTGGAGCTGATGCCGAAGCCGTGGTCCAGCAGCACGGTGCCGCCGGTCAGGTACAGGTCCGGCGCGGCGAAGGTGACCACGCCGGCAGCCGGCGCCTTGACCGGCGTTCCGGTGGGCGCGGCGATGTCCATGCCCGAATGCGGCGAGCCGGGCTTGCCGTTGTACACGCGCTGGTAGCCGAAGCGCCCGCTGATCCGGCCTTGCACCGGCCAGATGAAGCGCTGGGCGAAGCCGGTGCGGTCGTCGTCGCGCGCACGCGCGGCGGTGATCTGGGCCTGCTCGCGGGCGATACGCTGCGCGATCGCCGGCGGCGGGTCCACCGTCTTCGGCGGCACGCCGTTGACCCGCTGCACCGGCCAGTCGCGTGCGGAGACCGCGATGCGCTGCACGCTGCGGTGGCCGTCCGGCCCCTGCACGACAACCTCCACCGGCGCGGCCTGGTCGCGGCCAACGCCGAATACCACGGTGCCGTAGCCGGTCGTGCGCAGCAGGCGGCCGCCATGCTCGACCCGGCTGCCGGGCGGCACCTTGCCGATCACCATCGCGCCCTGCTGCACGCTGGCGGGGAAGACCACGCGCGTGTCTTCCTGTGCGAAGACCGGGCCGGAGGCAGCCAGCGCCGCCAGCGCCAGTGTCACCAGACGCGGCAGCCGCGGCGCCGGCATCAGCGGTCGAACTCCAGGCGGCGGCCGGCGGCGGCGCCGACCAGTTCGCGCCCGTTCCACACCTGCTGGCCGTTGACCCAGGTCGAGTCGATCCGCGAGCGGAAGGTGGTGCCTTCGAACGGCGACCAGCCGCACTTGCTGAGCACGTCCTCGCGGCGCACGGTCAGCGGCTGGTCGCCCACCAGCACCAGGTCGGCCCAGTAGCCCTCGCGCAGGAAGCCGCGCTGGCTCACGTCGAACAGCTGTGCAGGCGCGTGGCTGGCCTTCTGCACCACGCCGGTGATGTCCAGCTTGCCCTCGTGCACCAGCTCGATCGCGGCCAGCAGCGCGTACTGCACCAGCGGCAGGCCCGAGGGTGCCTGCAGGTAGGGCTTCTGCTTCTCTTCCAGCGTATGCGGGGCGTGGTCGGTGGCCAGCACGTCGATCACGTCGTCGGCCAGGGCCTGGATCAGCGCCTGGCGGTCGCTGGCGTCCTTGATCGCCGGGTTGCACTTGATGAAGTTGCCCAGCCGCGCGTAGTCGCCCCGGTCGAAGCGCAGGAAGTGGATGCAGGTCTCGGCGGTGATCTGCTTGCGCACCTTGCCGTCGGCGCCGACCAGCGGGCCGCGCTCGAACAGCGCCAGTTCGTCGGCGGTGGAGATGTGCAGCACGTGCAGGCGCGTGCCATGCCGGCGCGCAAGCTCCAGCGCCAGGCGGGTGGACTTGATGCAGGCCTCGCGCGAGCGGATATCCGGGTGCATCTCCGGGGTCAGGCCCTCGGCCCCGAAGCGCTCCTTGAACTGCGCCATCGTGCGGTCGATGGTCGGGGTGTCCTCGCAGTGGGTGATGATCGGCGTGGGCGCCTCGCGGAAGATGCCGTCCAGGGTCTCGGGGTTGTCCACCAGCATGTTGCCGGTGGATGCGCCCATGAACACCTTGATGCCCGGCGCGGTTTTCGGATCCAGCCCGCGCACCGCTTCCAGGTTGTCGTTGCTGGCGCCCAGGTAGAAGCCGTGGTTGCCCCAGGCGCGCCCGGCCGCGGCGGCATACTTGCCTTCCAGCGCGGCCGCGTCCAAGGTCGGCGGGTTGGTGTTGGGCATGTCCATCACGCTGGTCAGCCCGCCGGCGACCGCGGCCGCCGACTCGGTTGCCATGTCGGCCTTGTATTCGAGCCCCGGCTCGCGGAAGTGCACCTGGTCGTCGATCATGCCCGGCAGCAGCCGGCGTCCGTTGGCGTCGACCACGGTCTCGCCGTCGCGCGCGGCCAGGCCGCTGCCGATGACGTCGATGCGGCCGTCGCGGATACGCAGGTCGGCCTCGGTCTCGCGGCCCTCGTTCACCAGGCGCGCATTGAGGATCAGGGTGTCGGTCATCGTGGGGGTCCTGGGTCGCGCGGCGGCACCGGGTCGAGGCCACCGGGGTGGAGGGGATGGCAGCGGCCGAGGCGCCGGGCGGCCAGCCACGTTCCGCGCAGGGCACCGTGGACGGCGATCGCCTCCATCGCGTACTCCGAGCAGGTCGGGACGAACCGGCACCGCGGGCCGAGCAGGGGACTGAGCCAGCGTTTGTACGCGCGCAGCAGCGCGATGAGCGTGCGGTCGATCAAGGGGAGGCCGGCAAAGTGGGGTGCGCGGCGCGCCGCGGTTGCCGCTGCAGTCGGGGCAGGGTATAAC
>JAEWAG010000214.1 GCA_023391775.1 Pseudomonadota bacterium
TAGGGGGTGTTGAACTCGCCGTCGGTCATGATGACCACCGCCTTCAGGGTCTCCGCGGCGTTGTAGGGCGCGGCGGCCCCCGACGGCCACAGCGCGTTGAAGCTGGGCGAAACCATGTACCAGCCCCAGGCGATGCCGATGTGTCCGGCGGTCGATCCCTCGGCCGAGAAGGCGTCGATCCGGTTTTTCAGCGCGGTGCGGTCGTTCGACAGCGGCAGGATGGTGTCGGACAGGCAGGGGTTGGACGATCCGGGATAGTTGCGCCCGACCCGCGCCGTCGAGGGCGCGGCGTCCGTATAGGCCTGGCTGCCTGTGCGCTCGGTCACGCACGAGCTGACCCGGTGGGTGGTCAGGTCCCCGTACATGTTCTCGAAGGCGTAGTAGGTGCAGCCCTGCCGGGCGCACCACGAGCGGCCGCCCGAGCTGTAGGGCGACAGGGTCGACGCATTGGGGTCGATGGTGAAGGTGTTCGAGGTGACGTTGCCGACCAGGAAGGTCTCGTTGTTGATCTGCGTCATCCCGTTGACGCCCTCGATATAGACGTACTCGTTGTTCGACAGGCCGTGGCCGGCTGCGGTGATGGTGATCGAGCAGTCGTTGTTCTGGCACCTCTGCACCCGCCCGCCGCTGGAGTAGTTGCTCCACCAGCGCCCGTCGACATAGCCGCCCGACAGGGTCCGCAGCTCGAAGGTGTTGGTCGTCCGTTCGGCGACCCGGAACGCCTTGTTGTTCAGCTGCGTCATGCCGTTGACGCCGGTGATCCAGACCACGTCGCCGTTGGAGAAGCCGTGGCTCGCGGAGGTGATCGTCACCGGTCTGTCGCGGGTGGCGCCGGTGATGGTCTTCTGCGTGCCGACCAGGTTCAGCGACGCATTGGTGATGTTGACCGATCCGGTGATCGCGCCCCGCGCGGCGTTGGCGTAGGAGCCGGCGTTGACGCCCATGGAATAGGGCACCAGCGCGATCTTGGAATAGTAGGGCGTCTGCACCGGCTGGACGACCAGGTCGATCAGCGACTTGGCCGCGCTCTTCAGGTTCGACAGGGCGCTGCCGGCCATCGAGCCGGTGACGTCGAGAACCAGCGCCACCACGATGTTGCGCGACGAGCGGTCGACCTCCGAGTGGGCCCCCACCGGCAGGTAGTCGTCCATGAACTTGCCGTAGGGCGGCAGGAAGATGTTGGCGACGAGCGTCTTCACGTCGACCGTCGAGTCGGCGACGACGACCTCGTCCTGCAGGACGAAGGTGGTGTCGTCCTCGCGCAGGGTGATGTTGGGATAGGCTTTGAGATTGGCACGGAGGGCGGCCATGCCGACGCGCTGGATGTCCGCATCCTCGATGTAGGGCGAGCGGGCGGCGGCCAGGGCTGCGGCGTCGAGGGCGTCCTGCAGGTTCACCCGCACGGTGGAGGCGCGGTGGATGTCGACCCCGCCCACCGTCATCAGGATCAGGACCGGCAGGCTGAGCCCGAACAGCAGGGCGACATTGCCCCGTGTTTCGCCGGCCAGGCGGGCGGCGAAAGCGCCCAGCCCCCGGGTCAGGCGACCGATCCAGTTTCCACGCTTCATGCGCGCCCCGATCCAGCGTCGCGGGCCGACTCCGCCCACGGTCGTCGAGGATCATGCCCGGATCGGGTTAAGGGAAGCGCATCGACGAAGGTTAACGCCCGCGGCGGCGGACCGGATCTCGCCGCCGCGGGTCGGGATTCAGGCCGTCCAGCCGCAGTCCTTGCCGCGGTTCTGTTCGGTCAGCCAGGCGTTCAGCGGCGCGAAGTAGTCCGCGACCGCCGAGGCGTCGTTTCCGGTCTCGCCGGTGAAGGCCTGCATCGCCTCGGGCCACGGGCGCGACTGGCCCATCTCCATCATGGCGTTGAAGCGCTCGCCGACCGCCTCGTTGCCGTAGATCGAACAGCGGTGAAGCGGCCCCGTCCAGCCGGCCTGGCGGCAGGCGGCGCGGTGGAACTGGAACTGGTAGATGTGGGCCAGGAAATAGCGCGTGTACGGCGTGTTGCCCGGGATGTGATACTTGGCGCCCGGGTCGAAGGCGTTCTCCGGCCGCGGCCCCGGCGGGACCAGCCCCTGGTACTTCAGCATGTTGGCCGACCAGGCGTCGTTGTATTCGGCCGGCGTGGTCTCGCCCGAGAACACGTCCCAGCGCCAGCGGTCGACCATCAGGCCGAAAGGCAGGAAGGCGATCTTGTCGAGCGCCATCTTGAGCAGGAAGGGAATGTCCTCCTCGTCGCCCGGCACGGTGTCGAGCAGGCCGATCTGCTGCAGATAGGTCTGGGTGGTCGCCGACAGGCCGACGAAGTCGCCGATGGCCTCGTGGAAGCCGTCGTTCGCGCCGTTCTTGAACAGGAACGGCTGATCCTTGTAGGCGCGCTGGTAGTAGTTGTGACCCAGCTCGTGGTGGACGGTGTAGAAGTCGTCCGCGTTGACCTGGGTGCACATCTTGATGCGGATGTCCTCGGCGTTGTCGAGGTCCCAGGCCGAGGCGTGGCAGACCACCTCGCGGTCTTCCGGCCGCGTGATCATCGACCGCTCCCAGAAGGTCTGCGGCAGGGCGGCCAGCCCCAGCGAGGTGTAGAAGCCCTCGCCGGTGCGCACCATCCGCGTGGCGTCATAGTCCTGCCGGCGCAGCAGCTCGGTCAGGTCGTAGCTCGACTCGCCGTCTCTGGCAGGCGCGACGACGTCATAGATGTTGCCCCACTGCTGCGACCACATATTGCCCAGCAGGTCGGCGCGGATCGGGCCGCTGTCGGGCTGCACGGCGTCCCCGTAGCGGGCGTTCAGCCGCCCCCGGACGTAGCAGTGCAGGTTCTCGTAAAACGGCTCGACCTGCTCCCACAGGCGGTCCGTCTCGGCCGCGAAGGCGTCGGGATCCATGTCGTAGCCGGCGCGCCACATGGCGCCCGTGTCGGCGAAGCCCAGTTCGCGCGACCCTTCGTTGGCGATCTCCACCATGCGGGCGTAGTCGGGGGCCATCTGCGGCGAGACCGTGCGCCAGCCTTCGTACAGCGCCCGGGTCTCGGCCGGATCGCGGCTCTCGGCGATAAGGATGTTGGCCTCGTCGAGCGTGATCTGGCGGCCCT
>JAEWAG010000352.1 GCA_023391775.1 Pseudomonadota bacterium
GGGTGGCGTCGGCCACGGTCTGCGCGCGGCCGTCGACATCGGTCCACTCGCGGCGCAGGCCGGCCGCCGCGGCCAGGGCGTGCAGCCCCGGTTGTTCCGCGCTCATGGCACCACCTTGCGCACGCGCAGGCGGTCCGGCGGCAGCTGGCCGTCTTCCATCGGGCCGGTCAGCAGCAGGTCGCGCCCCGGCGGCAACGCGCTGGGCAGGATCCCGCGGCCGAGGTTCAGTTCGATCCACCACTGCCCGTGGCCAAGCTGCCAGCCGGCGGCCACCGCCGCCTCGCCGATGGCCTTCGCACCCAGCGGCCGCGCCTGCTCCAGCGACGGCACCAGTTCGTCCGCGCGCAGCTGCACCAGGTCGCGAAACCAGGCAAGCCAGGCCTGCGCGGCGAGGTCGTCCTCCCCTGGCCAGGGCGTGCACGAGGCCTCGAAGGTGGAGACGGCATTGGGGTCGGGGATGGCACGTCGCGCCTGCGGATCGGCGAAGGCGGCGAAATGGGCGAACTCGCGCCGCCGGCCTTCGCGCACCGCCTCGTCCAGCGGCGCCTTGAAGTCGGTGAAGAACAGGAACGGTTCGCGCGCGGCCCACGGCTCGCCCATGAAGAACAGCGGCACCATCGGGGTGAGCGCGGTCAGGGCCATGGCCACGCGCAGGCGCCCGGCCGACACCAGTACCGAGAGCCGCTCGCCGCAGGCACGGTTGCCGATCTGGTCGTGGTTCTGCGCGAAGGCCACGAAACGCTGCGGCGGCACGCCGGCGCTGGGCTCGCCGCGCTGGCGGCCGCGCGGGGTGGTCTGGCCCTGCCAGGCGAAGCCCTCGCCCAGCACCCGGGCCAGGTGGTCGGTGGCCGCCGGCGCGTAATCGCCGTAGTAGCCCTCGTTCTCGCCGGTCAGCAGCACGTGCAGTGCGTTGTGGAAGTCGTCGTTCCACTGCGCGGTGAACCCCTCGCGCAGCAGGCTGGCCTGGTTGTGCTCGTTCTCCAGCACCAGGTGCACGTGGCGGTCCGGCGGCAGCGCCATTGCGACCGCCCGGCGCAGCTGGTGCAGGAAGGCGGTCGGCTGGATCGCGTGGACCGCATCCAGGCGCAGCCCGTCGAAGCGGTACTCGTCCAGCCACATCAGCGCGTTGCCGATGAAGAAATCCTGGACCTCGGGCCGGTCGAAGTCGATCGCCTCGCCCCAGGGCGTGCGCGAGCCGCTGCGGAAGAACGCCGGCGCGTACCGCCCCAGCCAGTTCCCGTCGGGGCCGAAGTGGTTGTAGACCACGTCCAGCAGGACCATCAGGCCCAGGCCGTGGGCCTCGTCCACCAGCGCCTTGAGCTCGTCCGGATGGCCGTAGGCCTGGGCGGGCGCATACGCAAGCACGCCGTCATAGCCCCAGTTGCGGCGGCCGGGGAACTGCGCCAGCGGCATCAGCTCGATCGCGGTGATGCCCAGCGCCGCCAGTCGCGGCAGTTGCGCGCGCACCCCGGCATAACCGCCGCAGGCGCCGACGTGCAGTTCATAGACCACCGCCTCGGCCCAGGGGCGCCCGCGCCACTGCGGATGGCGCCAGGCGTAGTCCGGATCATGCAGCGCACTGGGGCCATGCACGCCTTCGGGCTGCCAGCGCGAGGCCGGATCCGGGACCTCCTCGCCGCCGTCGATGCGGTAACGGTAGCGCGCGCCATTGCCGGCCCGGGCCTGGAGCACGAACCACCCGCCCTGCTCCCGCACCATCGGCAGCGGCACGCCCTCCAACACCAGCTCGACACGCTCGGCCGCTGGCGCCCAGAAACGGAAGCGCCAGCACCCCTCCCCGGCCGGCGATGCGCCCGGGACCTCTACTCCGGACGCGGCACTCATGCGTCGGCCTGCAGGTAGAGCGTGGCCAGTGGCGGCAGGGTCAGCAGCAGCGACTGCGCATGCCCGTGCATCGGACGCGCGGCGGTATGCAGCGCGCCGGCGTTGCCGACATTGCTGCCACCGTAGTGCTCGCTGTCGGTGTTGAGCAGTTCGCGCCAGGCGCCGGTGTGCGGAACGCCCACGGCATAGCCGTGATGCACCTGCGGAGTGAGGTTGGTCGCCACCAGCAGCGAGCGGCCCTGGCCGCCCGGATCATGGCGCAGGAAGGCGACCACGCTGTTGCTGGAATCGTCGGCCACGCTCCAGTCGAAGCTGCGCTCGTCGCGCTCGCCCGCATGTAGCGCCGGCTGCGCGCGCAGCATCCGGTTGAGGTCGCCGACCAGCCGCGCCAGGCCGTCGTTGAGCGGACGCTTCGCCGCGTCCCAGTCGAGCTGGGCATCGTGGTTCCACTCGGCCAGCTGGCCGAACTCGCCACCCATGAACAGCAGTTTGCTGCCCGGGTGCGCCCACATCAGGCCAAAATAGGCGCGCAGGTTGGCAAAGCGCTGCCACGCGTCGCCGGGCATGCGACCCAGCAGCGAGCCCTTGCCGTGCACGACCTCGTCGTGCGACAGCGGCAGCACGAAGCGCTCGGCGAAGGCATAGACCAGGCCGAAGGTCAGCTCGCTGTGGTGCCAGCCGCGGTGCACCGGGTCGCGCCCCATGTGCTGGAGGGTGTCGTGCATCCAGCCCATGTTCCATTTGTGGGTGAAGCCCAGGCCGCCTTCCTCCACCGGCGTGGTCACGCCGGGCCAGGCGGTGGATTCCTCGGCGATCAGCATCACCTCGGGGAAGCGTGCGCGGATCTCGGCGTTCATCCGGCGCAGGAAGGCGATCGCCTGCAGGTTCTCGCGGCCGCCATGCTCGTTGGGCACCCATTCGCCCTCGGGGCGGCTGTAGTCGCGGTAGAGCATGGAGGCCACCGCGTCCACGCGCAGGCCATCGATGTGGAACCGCTCGATCCACTCCAGCGCGCTGCCGATCAGGAAGCCAGCCACCTCGTTGCGGCCGTAGTTGTAGATCAACGTGTGCCAGTCCCGATGGAAGCCTTCGCGTGGATCCTCGTGCTCGTACAGCGCGGTGCCGTCGAAGCGCTGCAGGCCGTGGGCGTCGGTCGGGAAATGGGCACTGACCCAGTCGACGATGACGCCGATGCCGGCGCGATGGCAGCGGTCGCCGAAGCGCGCGAACGAGGCCGGGTCGCCATGCCGCGCGGTGGGCGCGTAGATCCCCAGCGGCTGGTAGCCCCAGGAGCCGCCGAACGGATGCTCGCTGACCGGCAACAGCTCGATGTGGGTGAAGCCCAGCGCCTGCACGTGGGGAATCAGCACATCGCCCAGGGCGTCCCAGTCCAGCGACCGGCCGTCGGCGTCCCGCCGCCAGGAGCCGGCGTGGACTTCGTAGATCGACAGCGGCCTGTGTTCCCAGCCGCCGCGGCTGTCCATCCACGCCTGGTCCTGCCACTGGAACGACGTGGCGTCGGGCACGCGCGAGGCGGTGGACGGTGGCAGCTCGCACTGGCGCGCGCAGGGATCGGCCTTGTGCGGCAGGCGGCTGCCGTCGGCGGCGGTGATCTCGTACTTGTACAGGTCGCCCGTGCGCACGCCGGGCAGGAAAATCTCCCACACTCCGGAGCCGTGGCGCAGGCGCATGGGGTGGCGGCGGCCGTCCCAGCCATTGAACTGGCCGACCACCGCGACACGGCGCGCATTCGGCGCCCACACCGCGAAGCGCACGCCGTCCACGCCGCCGACCCGCAGCGGGTGCGCGCCCAGTGCCTCGCGTGCGGCCTGGCCGTCGCCGGCCGAGATCCGCTGCAGCAGCGCGTCGTCCAGCAGCGCGCCGAAGCCATAGGCGTCCTCGACTTCCTCCAGCCGGTCGCCCCAGTCGACCTGCATGCGGTACAGCCCGCCGGCGGGCACCTGCGCCTCGAAGATCCCGGTGGCCGCGACGGGTTCCAGCCTGGTCCATGGACCACTGCCCTGGCGCACGCTCGCCCCGGACGCACCGGGCAGCAGCGCGCGCATCCACCAGCGGCCATCCGGCCCGGGGTGGGCACCGAGCCACGCGAACGCATCGACCGGATCACCGGCGGCCAGCGCCTGCAATGCGTGTTCCCGCTCCGGGTCCTCGACCGGACCGTCCGTCGTTCCGCCAGCCTGCGGCATCGTCGCCAGCCCCTCGGTCATGCACTCAGTCCCCGGGTGGCGGCAGGTCCGGCCGCCTGGCGGTACAGCATCTGGTACTGCCGCCCGGCCTGGTCCCAGCCGGCCGGACGCAGCATCGCGGCGCGGCGCATGGCCTGCAGCAGCAGCGGATTGCGGAAGGTGCGGATCGCACGCTGCACGCAGCGGCGCAGGCTGTCGGCGGTGGCGCCCTCGAACAGGAAGCCGGTCACGCCGTCGTCCACGGTGTCGATCAGGCCACCGGTGGCGTGCGCCACCGGCAGGCAGCCGAAGCGCTGCGCGTACATCTGGCTCAGCCCGCAGGGCTCGAAGCGCGAGGGCATGAGCAGGAAGTCGGCACCGGCGAACATGCGCCGCGCCAGGCCCTCCTCGAAACCGATGTAGGCGCCGACCGCGCCCGGATAGCGGCGCACCAGGCCGGCGACCTGGGCCTCCACCTGCGGCTCGCCGCCGCCGATGATCACCACCTGGCCGCCCGCGGCGACGATCTGCGGCACCACCTCGCAGGTGATGTCCAGGCCTTTCTGGTGCACCAGCCGCGACACCACCGCGAACAATGGGCCGCCGTTGTCCTGCAGGCCGAACTCGCCGCGCACGTGGCGGCCGTTGTCGTGGCGCCGCTCGCACTGGTTGACGCTGAAGCGCACCGGCAGGGCGGGATCGCGCGAGGGCTCCCAGCTGTCATCGATGCCGTTGACGATGCCGCTCAGGTGGCCCTGCGCCGCGCGCCGGCCCAGCAGCCGGTGCAGGCCGCAGCCTTCCTCCGGCTGCACGATCTGCGAGGCATAGCTGACGCTGACGGTGTTGATGCGGGTGGCGTTGACGATGCCGGCCCTGAGGAAGGACAGGCGGCCGTGGAATTCCATGTCGGCCAGGTGCTCGCGCGGCACGCCGATGGCGCTGGCGACGCTGCGCGCGAACACGCCCTGATAGGCCAGGTTGTGGATGGTGAGCACGCTGGGGGTGTCGCCCCCGCTCCACTGCACGTAGGCGGCGGCCATGGCCGAGGGCCAGTCATGCAGGTGCAGCAGGCCAGGCTTCCAGGCCAGGCCGCAGTCGCCGGCGGCCATGCGCGCGGCGGCATGGGCGAAGGTGGCAAAGCGCACCGCGTTGTCGTCCCACTCGGCACCGGAGCCATCCACGTACGGCGAGCCGTCACGCTCGAACAGGTCGGCGTTGAGCAGCACGTAGACCGGCAGGCCGTCGGCGAGGTGGGTCAGGCCGATGCGGCACTCCGGCATGCCGGCATGCGCGGGCACCTGGCCGACGATGTTCATGCACCGCACCCGGCGCAGCACGCCGGGATAGCCGGGCACCAGCACCCGCACGTCCGAACCCGGGCGCAGCGCGCGCGGCAGCGATGCGGCCACGTCCCCGAGGCCGCCGGCCTTGATGAAGTCCGCCATCTCCGAGACCACGAACAGCACCGGCAACGCGTTGGCCTGCGGCTGCGGCTGCAGCACCCGTCGGCGGGGTACGAAGCGCCCTCGCGAATCCCTTGGCGGGAGGCGGGATGTTTCCGGCTCCCTGGGAATGACTGCACCAGTGGACACAGGGACTGCAGACATCGCGAGGCTCGTTTTTTTTTGGTTGACGTGTCCCGCGCCGCCCCCGGAAGGGGGCAGCGGAGAATCCTGGTGGGAGGTCAACGCAGATCGTGGGGGATATGCGCGAGCTACGGCTGCAATCTACAACGCTGCTGAATAAACACCCCGTGAAACCCCGGGGTCAGTTGCGTTACCCCTGGGGCACGCCGCTCATGTCCGGCAGCTTGTGTGCGATGCCCTTGTGGCAGTCGATGCAGGTCTTTTCGCCGGTGCCCAGCCACAGCTTGTGGACCTGTGCGGCCCGCGGGCTCTGCCGGGTGAGGTCCATCGAATCGAATTCGTGGCAGTTGCGGCACTCCAGCGAGTCGTTGGCCTTCAACCTGTCCCATTCATGCATGGCCAGCTTGAGGCGGCCGTCGAGGAACTTCTCGCGGGTGTCGATGGTGCCGAAGATCTTGCCCCACACCTCCTTGGAGGCCTGCATCTTGCGGGCGATCTTGTCGGTCCAGTTGTGCGGCACGTGGCAGTCCGGGCAGGTGGCACGCACGCCGGAGCGGTTGCTGTAGTGGATGGTGGTCTTCAGCTCCTCGAACACGTTGTCGCGCATCTCGTGGCAGCTGGTGCAGAACTGTTCGGTATTGGTCACTTCCAGCGCGGTGTTGAACCCGCCCCAGAACAGTACCCCGGCGATGAAGCCGGCCACGGTCAGCATGCCCAGGCTGTAGTAGCGGCTGGGCGAGCGCAGGGTCACCCACAGCATCCAGACCTGGCGACGCAGGCGCCGGAACATTCAGTGCACCTCCGCGTCGGCCGGTGCGACCAGCAGGCTGTCGATGTCGCGGAAGCCGTTGGCCACCAGGGTCGGTGCGTCGGTCTGAACCACGTGGCACTGCATGCAGAAGTAGCGGCGTGGCGAGATGGTCGCCAGGAACTGGTCGTCGCGATCCATGTAATGCGTGGCGCTGACCGGCGGCGCCTGGAAAGTGGCGGCGTTGGCACGCGCATGGCAAAGCATGCAGCGGTTGCTGTTGCGGTCGACCTGGTAACCATCGATCGAGTGCGGGATGGTCGGCGGCTGCATCGGGTAGGCGCGCACCCGCCTGATATCGCTGTTCTCCACCCGCGCCATCGGCGGCGGATGGCCTTCCTGGTCGATCGGCACGCCGCGGCGGATGGCGTCGATCTGCCCGGCGCCGGGAATGAACACCGCCCGCGCATCGACCGGCACCGCCGCGCTGGCCACCCGCGGCGGCGCATCGCCGGCGCCGGTCCGCCCCAGCATCCAGCCGGCCACGAACACCAGCACCGACACCAGCAGCACCAGTACCACCGCCACGACGAGGGGCTTGTTGCGCATGCGGTCTCTCCTAGGCGGCCACTATCTTCACGGCGCACTTCTTGTAGTCGGTCTGCTTGGAAATCGGGTCGGTCGCGTCCAGCGTGACCTTGTTGATGAGCTGCCCCGCATCGAACCACGGGACGAATATCACCCCGGGCGGCATGCGGTTGCGGCCGCGCGTCTCCACCCGCGAGCGCATTTCCCCGCGACGGGACACCACCCGCACCTCGTCGCCACGCTTGAGCCCACGGGCACGCGCGTCGTCCGGATTCATGAACACCACCGCCGCCGGGAAGGCCTTGTACAGCTCCGGGATGCGCATGGTCATCGAGCCGGAGTGCCAGTGCTCCAGCACCCGGCCGGTGCCCAGCCACAGGTCGTACTCGGCGTCCGGCGATTCGGCCGGCGGCTCGTACGGCAGGGCCCAGATGACCGCCTTGCCGTCCTTGTTGCCATAGAACTGGAACCCGGTGCCCGGCTTGACGTACGGGTCGTCGCCCTCGCGGTAGCGCCAGCGCGTCTCCTTGCCCTCCACCACCGGCCAGCGCAGGCCGCGCTCCTGGTGGTAGCGGTCGAACGGGGCAAGGTCATGGCCGTGGCCCCGGCCGAACTCGGCGTATTCCTCGAACAGGCCCTTCTGCACATAGAAACCGAAGTGCCCGGACTCGGCGTTGGCATAGCCCTCGGCGATGTCCGACAGCGGGAACGCGTCCACCTTGCCGTTGGCGAACAGCACCTCGAACAGGGTCTTGCCGCGATAGGACGGGTTGGCGTCGAGGATCTCCGCCGGCCAGCACTCGTCCGTGGTGAAGCGCTTCGAGAACTCCATCAGCTGCCACAGGTCCGACTTCGCCTCGCCGGGCGCGTGCACCAGCTGGTGCCAGAACTGGGTGCGACGTTCGGCGTTGCCGTAGGCGCCTTCCTTCTCCACCCACATGGCTGCCGGCAGGATCAGGTCGGCCGCCTGCGCGGTGACGGTCGGGTAGGCATCGGAGACGACGATGAAGTTCTCCGGGTTGCGGTAGCCGGGCCAGGTTTCCTGCAGCAGGTTCGGCGCGGCCTGCATGTTGTTGTTGACCTGCACCCAGTAGGCGTTGAGCTTGCCGTCCTTGAGCGCGCGGTTCTGCTCCACCGCGTGGTAGCCGGGCCTGGGGTTGATCACCCCGTGCGGGATGCGCCAGATCTCCTCGGCATGGTGCCGGTGCTCGGGGTTGGCGATCATCATGTCCGCCGGCAGGCGGTGGCTGAAGGTGCCCACCTCGCGCGCGGTCCCGCAGGCCGAAGGCTGGCCGGTGAGCGAGAACGGGCTGTTGCCGGGGGTGGAGATCTTCCCGGTCAGCAGGTGGATGTTGTAGACCATGTTGTTGGCCCAAACGCCACGGGTGTGCTGGTTGAAGCCCATGGTCCAGAACGACATCACCCGGGTCTTGGGGTCGGCATAGAGCTCGGCCACCTTCTCCAGCCAGCCGGCCTCCACGCCGGTCATCTCGACCGTCTTCTCCAGGGTGTAGGGCGCCACGAAGCGCGCGAACTCCTCGAAGCTGTACGGCACGCCGCCGCCGGCATCGGCCGCGCCGGTGGCGGCCAGCTCCAGCTCGTGCTCGGGGCGCAGGCCGTAGCCGATGTTGGTGGTGCCGCGCTTGAAGGTGGTGTGGCGGTCGACGAAGTCCCGGTTCACCCGCCCGGTCTGGATGATGTGGTTGGCGATGTAGTTGAGGATGTACAGGTCGCTCTGCGGCCTGAACACGATCGGCACGTCGGCCAGCTCGAAGCTGCGGTGCTCGAAGGTGGACATCACCACCACCTTCACGTGCGGGTTGGACAGGCGGCGGTCGGTCACCCGGGTCCACAGGATCGGGTGCATCTCGGCCATGTTCGAGCCCCACAGCACGAACGCGTCGGCCGCCTCGATGTCGTCGTAGCAGCCCATCGGCTCGTCCATGCCGAAGGTGCGCATGAAGCCGTAGGCGGCCGAGGCCATGCAGTGGCGGGCGTTGGGATCGAGGTGGTTGCTGCGGAAGCCGGCCTTCATCAGTTTGTTGGCCGCGTAGCCCTCCCAGATGGTCCACTGCCCGGAGCCGAACATGCCGATGCCGTCGCCGCCCTTGGCCTTGAGCACGCGTTTGAACTGCGCGGCCATCACGTCGAAGGCCTCGTCCCAGCTCACCGGGGTGAAGTCCCCGTCCTTGGCGTAGACGCCATTCTTCTTGCGCAGCAGCGGCTGGGTCAGGCGGTCGCTGCCATACAGCACCTTGGATAGGAAATAGCCCTTGACGCAGTTGATGCCGCGGTTGACCTCGGCGTGCACGTCGCCGTGGGTGGCCACCACGCGCCCGTCGCGGACCGCGACGTTGACGCCGCACCCGGTGCCGCAATAGCGGCAGGGGGCCTTGTCCCACTTCAGCTTGACCTGGTCGCCCTCGGTCAGGACGTTGCTGCTGCCGCCAGGCAGCGGCAGGCCAGCGGCGGCCGCGGCGGTGGCGACGGCGCTGGTGCGGATGAAATCGCGGCGGGTGGTGCTCATGCAGGTGCTCCGCTGACCGGCGGGGAAACAGGTTCGTCCAGGGCGGGCCCCGGCTCGGCATGGTGGTAGACCAGCAGCACGTTGAGTACGCCCTGGATGCCGCGCAGGCGCTCGATCAGGTCCATGACCAGGTGCCGGTCGGAGGTTTCGCACACCACCACGCTGCGGGTGGCGCCGGCGATCGCCAGCTCCAGTGCCGGATGCGCGGCGACCTCGGCCTGTACGGCCGGCAACGCGTCCCCACGGTGCTGGAGCACGAAACTGGCGATGTGGACTTCGTCATGCCGCCCGTCGTGGTGGTGCCCGCTGCTCATGCGCATGCCTCCAGCACGTGCGGCGACAGCGCCAGCGCGCTGCCGGGGCAGACCGCGACGCAGGCACCGCAGCCGGTGCAGCGATCCGCGTCGACCCGCGCCGGGCCGCGTCCGCCCGGGGGCACCGTGATGGCCTGCTCCGGACACACCTCGCGGCAACTGGCGCAGACGATGCCGGCGGCGGGCAGGCACCCGTCGCCCACGTCCGCGCGCAGCGTCCAGGGGCGTGGCCGGGCGGCATCGAGCGCACGCGTGCCGCAGGCCTGCACGCAGTCGCCGCAGAAGGTGCATTCGCCGGATCCGGTGTGCGGGTCGAACTGCGGCAGCCCGTCGGGCGCGCGCGACAGCACGCGTTCGGGACAGGCACGGATGCAGGCATCGCAGCCGGTGCAGCGCGCCGCGAACAGATCTTCCGGCATCGACCAGGGTGGCCGCGGCCCGGGTGCCGCGGTGCGGCCGAACAGCAGGGAGCGTCGACTAAGCGGCGTACCGGCCATGCTCAGGGCCCGGTCGGCGGGCCGGCGATGACCAGCTGCCACATCCACACCATGAAGCCGTAACCGGAGACGATAAGCACCGCCAGCAGCGGGAACACCACCGCGGTCACCAGCAGGAACGCCAGGCGCTCCTGCCGGCGTGTAGCTTCGACCTTTCGCTCCGGGTTCTGCGCCACGCCTGCCTGCCCGTCCTGGTTGGGTCCGTTCGACACCTGCCCGAGGCTACCACAACACCTTCCCGGGACAAGCGAGCGCGGTCACAGTCACGCGCTTGCCCGAAGCCGCGCGCAGCAGCGCGCACCCCTGTG
>JAEWAG010000343.1 GCA_023391775.1 Pseudomonadota bacterium
GCCCAGGCCGCGTCCAGGAAGCGGGCGATGGCGCGTTCGTCGTCCTCGCGCAGCGGCCGCAGCTGCATGGCCTGCTGGCGACGCTGGGACGGCGTGCGCGGCATGCTCACCGGCGGCCTCCGCCTGCGGCGCGGGCGTGGAATCGTGGGATGTGCATCGCGCACAGGATACGTCGCGTGCCCGCTATCCTTGTGCACCATGCAAGCTCCGCCCGTACCCTCCCCTGCCGCCACGCGCGCGGCGCCTCCGGCCGCCCTCGTGCCCTGGCGGCTGCTGTCGCTGTTCTACGACCTGTGGCCCGTGCTGGCGCTGTGGATGCTCACCGCGATCCCGTTCGTACTGGCCGACGTGGCCCTGCACGGAGGCGACACCCGCCACAACATCGAGCCCTTCAGCCTGATGGGCTGGCTGCTGTGGCTGGCCTGCTGGCTGGTGACCGGGCTGTACGCCACGGTGAGCTGGCGCCGCGGCGGCCAGACCCTGGGGATGCGCCCCTGGCGGCTGCAGCTGCGCGGCGCCGATGGCAGCGTGCCGACGTGGTCGATGCTGTGGCTGCGCTACGCCGTGGGCAGCATCTCGCTGCTGGCCGGCGGGCTGGGGTTCTGGTGGGCCTGGATCGACCCGCAGCGGCGTGCCTGGCATGACCGGGCCAGCCGCACCTCGCTGGCACGGCTGCCCAAACGCGCGAAGTGAGTCCTCAGCCGGACTTGCGCCGGAACAGCCACCACGAGGTGGCCAGCATCAGGATCGGCGGCAGCGCATAGGCGATGCGGTAGTCGAAGCGGAACGCCCCGGCCAGCCGCCCGAACTGCATCTGCAGCAGCATGAAGCCCAGGGCGAACACGATTCCCAGGAACAGGCGCTTGCCCATGCCGCCGCTGCGCAGGCTGCCGAACGCGAACGGCACCGCGGCCAGGCACAGGGCCAGCACGTTGAGCGGATAGAACCAGCGGCTCCAGTAGGTGTCCTCGTAGTCGCGCGCGTCCAGGCCGTTGCGGCGGCGGTACTCGATGCTGGCCTGCAGGTCGGAGGCGGACAGGTTGCGCGGACGGGTCACGCCGGCGGCCAGGGCATTGGGATCCAGCTCCGAATCCCAGGCCTGGCGCTCGGCGGTCCGCTCGCGCGCCGCGTCGGCCTCGAAGTCCACCCGCCGTACCTGCTCCAGGCGCCAGCCGGCGGCGTCATGCACCGCCATGCCGGCGCGGGTCAGCGAGCGCACCCGGCCGTCGGAACCCACCTGGTACAGGCGCACGTCACGCAGCTCCAGCACCCGCTGGCCGCCCTCCATGCGCTCCTGGCCATCGACCGCGTTGAGGAAGGTGTCGCCCTCGCGTGCCCACAGGCCGGAATAGCGGGCCATGGCCACGTTGTTGGTCTTGGCCGCCAGCTTCAGCTGGTCGGACTGGCGCTGGCCCCACGGGGCGAGGGTCTCGCCGGTCACCACCATCAGCCCGGTCAGCAGGACCAGCGCCGCGGCCACCGAGATCGACAGCCGCCGCCGCGACAGGCCCAGCGCACGCAACGCGGTCAGCTCGGAGGTGCCGGCCAGCTGGCCCAGGCCCAGCAGCGAGCCGATTACCGCCGCAGAGGGAAAGATGGTGTAGGCCCGGCGCGGTACCGAATAGGCCACCACCGCCAGCGCGGTCGGGAAGTCGTAGCTGCCCTTGCCCAGGTCGCCAAGCTGGCCGGACAGGGCCAGGACCACGTCCAGCCCGACCAGTACCGCCCAGGTCAGCAGCACCGAGGCCAGCACCACCCGGCCCACGTACAGGTCATGCAGTTGCAGGCGCAGCCTCACGCGGCGGCCCTCCGCGGGCGCGGCAGGCGCCCGTCACGCAGGTACAGCCAGCTGGCCAGGGCCAGCAGCGGCAGGACCAGCCACCACAGTCCGGCGGCGGCCGGCAGGCGGCCGTCAGCCAGCATCTGGATGCCGATGAACATCAGGTTCAACCCCACCAGGTAGGCGAGGAAGCCCAGCATCAGCCGCCCGTAACGCTGCTGGCGTGGCGAACTGCGCGCCAGCGGCACCGTGAGCAGGGCAAAACCCAGGGCCAGCAGCGGCGGCGCCAGGCGTCCGTGCAGTTCTGCCACCGCGGCCGGGCGCGCGTCGCCGAACAGGGACAGCGTCGCGGCCACGCCGGGGTCGTCCTCGTCGCGCGTCTCGGCCCGGTCCGGCAGCGCCACCTCGTTGACCGCGTAGCGCATCAGGCGGAAGTCCAGGCCACCCTCCAGCGGGCCTTCCAGGCGGTGGCCGTCGGCCAGGCGCAGGAAGCGGTCGCGCTCGCCACCGAACTCCAGGCTGCCGCTGCCGGCGGTGACCACGTCCACCCGGCCCTCGCGTTCGCGCTGCAGGAACACGCCCTGCAGGGTGCGCCCGTCCTCGCTCATGCCGTCGATGTAGACGATGCCGCCGCCACTGGGCAAGGAGGTGAAGCGGCCCGGCTCCAGCCCGGCCACGATCAGGCTGCGGTTGGCCTGCTCGACCATGCGCGCGCCGGTGCGCTCGGCCCACGGCCCCAGCCACAGCGAGCAGGCCCCGACCAGCGCCACCACCGGCAGCACCGCCATCAGCAGCGGCCGCAGCAGCCGCCGCGGGCCCACGCCCACAGCATTGAGCACGGCCATCTCCGAGTCCCGGTAGAGCCGGGCCACGGCCAGCATCAGGCCCAGCATCAGGGCCAGCGGCAGCACCAGGGGCAGGTAGACCAGCAGCTGCAGGCCCAGCTGCGACAGCAGCAGGCGCGCCGGCAGGCCGCCGTCGGCGATTTCACCCAGCACATCGACCAGCACGCCACCGAGGCTCACCGTCAGCAGGACGATCAGGGTCGCCAGGAAGCTCTGGACGAAGTCCCGCAGCAGGTATCGGTCGAGCTTCGGCATCAAAAGGGCCAGTCCTATAAAATCCCGGGTTCGCGTCGCGGTTCCGCCGGCCGCCCCACGGGGCAGGCTGGCCGGTCCGCGATTGTACGTACCTGTCGTAATGATCTGGGAATCTGCTCAATGGCCCTGCAATTCACCCTGAACCGCGAGGCCGCTGCAGCGGCCGCCCTTGACTGCGTCATCATCGGCGCCTTCGCCGACGGCACGCTCACGCCCGCGGGCCAGGCCATCGACGAGGCCAGTGGCGGCCGCCTGCGCACCCTGCTGGAGCGCGGCGACCTCAGCGGCCGCACCGGCCGCAGCGTGGTGCTGCACGACCTGCCCGGCGTCACCGCCCCGCGCGTGCTGGTGCTGGGCCTGGGCGAGAAGGCCAAGTTCGCCGTGCCGCAGTACCTCAAGGCCGCCGCCGACGCGGTGCGCGCGCTGAAGACCGGCCCGGTCGGCCGCGCCCTGTTCACCCTGTCGGAAGTGGCCGTGCCCGGCCGCGACGCGGCCTGGAACGTGCGCCAGG
>JAEWAG010000357.1 GCA_023391775.1 Pseudomonadota bacterium
GCCCACAACTCGCTTCGCTCAGACACGTGGGCCGCCTTTCTCCCACCCGGCCTGCGATGCTCGGTTCGCTTTACGGGGAGGAGAGATCAACGGCGACAGCAAGCAAAGGCAAAAAGCAGGCAAACGCCGGAACAACGGACGAAACCAAGGCAGGGACACTGCACCCCGCTGGTGTCGCGGCAGCGTGGTCCGTGGGTTCCCAGCTCGCGCAGGTGGGCGTTTCCGGGCAGCTTCCAGAAGCCGTCAGCCTGTGGCGCATGACCATGACCTGTGCCGGATCCACGCCCGCCTTCAGCAGCACGTCGTTGAGCTCGATCATCCCCTGCCCCCTGTAGCCCCTGCCGGGTTCCCCGCCCCGGCTCCCTCCGCCCCGACGCCAGCGCTTACCAGACCAGGTCGTCCGGCACGACGAACTGCGCGTAGTAGGCATCGTCCTCGCTGGTCGGCGCCTCGGCGTCGGCCTCGGCCTGGCCGTGGTCCAGCACCACCAGCTGCGGCGCGCGCGCCAGCACCTGGTCGGCGGCCACCCGCGGCAGCAGGTCGTAGCTGTCGCCGGAGGCGACGATCACCAGCGCGCCGGCGGCCAGCTTGCGGCGCTGGTCGGCATCGATCAGCAGCGTGCGGATCGCGCCGTCGGCGGTGAAGCGGTACTCGGACTCGCCGCTGCGCGGCACCTTGCGGTCACGGATGATCTGCCGCGCCTGCGCCAGCATTTCCTTCTGCTGCGCCTGCAGCTTGCGCTCGGCCTCCAGCGCCCGGTCGCGCTCGGCCTTCTCGGCCCGCGCCCGCTGCGCCTCCAGCTCGATCTCGCTGGGGCCGGCCCCACCCTTGGCCGTGCGCGCCTTGGCCTGCTCGCGCGCGACCTGCGCGACCTTGGACTTCTTGACCAGGCCGGCCTTGAGCAGCTGTTCCTGGAGGGGGTTGGCCTTGGCCATGGGGGCACCATCGGGGATCGCGGACAGGTGCCCATGATAGTGGGCCGGGCCATGCGGCAAAGGTGTCCACCGCTCTTGTGCAGCTCCCGCCGGGGCCCGGACGAGGGGGCCGGACCGCCAGCCGCTGCCGGAAAGCCGGCCGACACCCGACTCAGCGGCGACCAGCGGCACCCCGTGTGGGCGGTGGCGGAACCCTCCACCACCGCCCACGCGAAGACCTGCCATCTCCGCTTACCATGTCACCCGAGGGGTGCAGCGCAGGCCGCCTGCACCTGCTTCGCCAGCACGCTGCTATCGCGAACGAATTCGGCGAGTCCCATGCTCCAGCGCTGGCCCTCCATCGGCTCCGTTCCGTGCACACGCTGCCAGCCGGTTTCCTCCGGCTCCCGAGCGTCATTCCACACCGTCTCGAAAGTGTGCTCGCTACCGCCCACGGCCCGGTATGCCGACAAGTTGAAAGTGGCATGGCCAATGGGCAACAGGATCGCATCGGGATTCCCCCGCATTCCGGCCGTCTTCCGACCGTCCGGACTGAAGCTCTCGTCGATCTCGATATCGAAAATCAGCGCGAGGTCCCCGAGCTGCATAGCGCCCCCGCCGGCACGCTTGTAACCGTGAGTGGACGCGAATAGCGGCACCATGTCCCACAACCACTTCTTGGTTGGCCGCGTGGCAGCAGCCGGCGGCCTCGCTGTCCACATGGGCTCCCAGTACCAGAAATCACACTGCACCGACCCGGCCAGTTCATCCAGCGCTGGCAGCAGGCGCTGATAGAAGCCCACAACCAGGCGGTGAGCCACCTGGACGTCAGAGACCAGCTTGTCTACATCATCTTCCTGCCTGCCCACCTTTCCCCCTTCCCTATTGGATTGTCTTTCGAGAACTGCACAAGGCCCTGCCATGAACCTCGAGTCGACGGAGGTTCGCGACGGGGCATATCGAATTCACACTTATCCCGCGCCCATCGGCACAAGTCACTCCAGGTCAGGCCACGCCTGGCCACGCGAAGGCCGAAAAGCTCGAATGCGCTAATCCAGTCCTCAAATACAGCGCAATCCGTACCTTTGCACTCTTCCACCCACTTCGCCGTCTCATCCATCAAGGGCGTCCACTCCCGAATATGGAGGTGGAGCTCAAATGGACGCTTCGGAACAGAAAGCCTGCGACACGCCTCGACCTGTGAACCATCCCCGCCATTTCTCCCCAACGCGACGAAGTGCAGCGTTGAAACCGGAGAACGGACTCCCTCATTCAACTCCGCCGCCAGCGCCCCAATCTCGTTGAGCCATTGGGCCACAGATTGGGCACCCCCATAAGGCGGCTTCACCTCCAGCATCACGACGCCCTGCTTGAACGACAGCACAAGATCCGGCTCCACTCTGCTCCGACCTTCCAGCCCCCGCAGGCTTGGCCAGAATTCCACGGATCGAAGGTCACCCAGGCCGGCGACGTTCTCCGCCCCGATCAACCAGCCCAGCACTCTGTTGAACCCGTCCAGCGAAAGGTATTGAAGCCTCCCGAATATCACCCCTGTAAGCAGGTCTTCATTACGCTTGAAGATATCCCTCCATCCTATTCCGGCCCCTGGATCTGCACCTGCCTGCGCCACCGGCAAACGCACCCTGCCTGCTTTGCCCCTGATGATCGTGGCTAACACTCCCCCTCCCCATGCGATACGGCCAATACGTCGAATAGTGAAGCCTACTTTGCAGGCTTGCGCCGCAGCGCCCATCCAGCGTAATTGACGCCCGCACTGATGAAGCGTCCCGCTACCTCATATCGCGCGGCGGCAATACCCAGTCCTTAGACTGCCGCTCTCCGGTGCCGGGCAAGTCGCGCCCGGCGGACCCGGCCGAGCAGCGCGCCGGGACAACCGCCACCTTCCGCACCTGACCGTTAGGGCAACCTCCGTTCTTCACCGATGCGACGGAGGCATGGCCCCGGCATCCCAACCCGCCAGACCTCGCCCGCGCTGGTGCCGGGCGCGGGTGGCTCGGCGACACAGCAGATGTTCCCTTTGAAGGCAGGGCCCCAAGGCCTGACGCGGCCTACCTCGCCCTCTCACAAGCGCGGCGCAGCGCCTCGTTGCTGGCGCCTTGGCAGCGCGCGGCGTAGTTCTGGGCGGCGCTGGCATTGCCAGCCCGGCGGTGGACGTGGATGCCGTAGGGCAGCAGGTCCGGCGGATCACCCAGGCTCTGCCGGCTGGTCTCGAACATGGACACGGCGACCGCAGGCTCGAGCCTGCCGGCCAGCGACAGCACCAGCCGGTGCGCGGCGAACAGCGAGTCGTCACGCGTCAGCTCCTGGTGCCATGCGGCGGTGTGCCGGTCATCGCCCAGCGCATGGGCGGTGTGGCGCAGGAGCACGTAGCGGCCCAACGGGGTCTGCCCGGTGGGGCTGGCCTGCAGCTGCTGCAGCGCCTGCAACTGCGCCTGGCCGGGCCGCGTCAGTCGCGATTCCTCACCTGCCAGCAGCTGCTGGGCGACGTCGATGGACTCGAACAGTGCCCTGGCCTGCCCATCCGCATGCCAAGGCACCGGACGCATTTCAGGGCGCTCACGCTCTCCGTGACGTGCCTGCAAGTGGGCCATTACCGCCTCGATGCGGGCTTCGGAGGCGCGGTGCCCGCTGCCGGCGTCGGTGACCTTCCGGCGGGCCCCACCGATGACGCCACGGATCAGCGAGCCCACTATGTCGGTGCTGTCACCCTTGAGCTTCTTCCTGGCACTGGCCGCGGCGCTGCTGTCCTGCGCGAAACGTGCCGCTGCGGAATCGACACCCTCGGCCAGCTGGATCTCGCCATCGCCGGACTGCGCCGCGGCGGCCACGGCCTTGCGCTGCTGCTCCCACGCATCCAGCCGCCCGAGCACGCCCACCATGCCGACCGGGTTGTAGCCGGCCTTGACCAGCAGGTCCGAGCCGATCTGGTCGGCCTCGTCCTCCTGGCCGCGGGCGCGGGCCGGCACGATGCCGGACTGCACTGTGTGCATGGCCGCCTCGCGCAGCAGGGCCGCACGCATGAACTCCGCCTCGGGCCGGCTGCGCGCGGCCGCGGAGTCGCCGTATTCGTAGTCCATGTACAGCGCACTCAGCCCGGCGGCGATGCTTTGCAGCTGCTGCAGCGCGCTGCGCCCGCCACGGTGGCGCAGGACGTGCGCGTACTCGTGCGCCACCAGTGCCGCCACCTCGTCCTCGGTATCCAGGCTACGCAGCATGCCGGCTGCAATGAATATCGACCCGTCCTCAGCGGCGTATGCATGCAGTGCCGGATCCGGGGTGACGTGGATCCGCGCGGGCGGCGCGTTCGGTCCCGCCGCGCGGCGGATGTTCTCCAGCACACCAGCCAGCGCCTGGTCCAGCGAAGCCAGCTCCACCACGCCGTAGGCGCGGCGCTGCCTCTGCAGTGGCGTCAGCGGTGCATCTTCCCGCAGGGCCTGGCCGGCGGCCTGGAACAGGCGCAGGCCTTCGGACAGGCGCTTCTCGGTCTTCGCATCCAACAGCGGCTTGCTACCCCAGGCCGTAGCCGGCAGCAACAGCATGGCCGCCAGCCATCCGGCGCGCCGCCAGCCGGACGTCACGGGCACTCCTCCCCGACCCCGCGGACGCCGCGGACCACTGCCCCTTCGGCGCTGGTGACCAGGCGACCGCAATAGCCCTGCGGCACCTCGCGGTCGAACTGCAGGTGCATCTTGTCGATCCAGACCGGCCCGTCAGCCAGCTGCACCTGCGCATAGCCCCGGGCCGAGAGCTTCAGCAGCGGTACGCCGACCAGGTTCGTGTCTGCCGGCAGTGGACCCTGCTGGACGAAGCGGTCGCCGTTCTGCGCGAACGCCATCGGCTTGCCATACACGCGCGCAACCCGCGGCGGAATCTCAACCTGGCCCTGGGCCAGCGGCGCTTGCTGCGTCGCGCGGGGGGCTGGGCTGCGCGAGTTGGCCAGTGCGTCCACTGTCGCCATTACCGCGAGCACCACGATCACCTTCGTCCTCGTCCTCATCTGCTTCCTCCTCCGGGTCTGCCCCGCACGCCATCGCGGGACGCAAAAGCACGAACAGCGTGACCGCCGCCACCAGCGCCAATCCCAGCCAGTCCTGCGGCGGCTGGCGCATCACACCCTGTACGACGAGCACGATGGCAAGGCCTGCGGCCGGCACAGACGACATCGCCAGCAGCACCCACCACAGGCGCACCCGCCGCCCGCGCAGGCACAACAGCAGGCCAGCCAGCGCGGACATAACCACGCCGGTGGCCACCACGATCGGGAAGTCCATGCCCTCGCGCTGGTGGATCCGCCTGCTGCCCCAGGTCATCAGGTTGTCCAGCGCCATCGCATGCAGGTACACACCCGGCACGCGCTGGTTGACGGGCGTGCGCACCCTGTCGTCCAGCCCGAACAGGTGGGTGCCGATGAACACCACGCGGTCCTGCAGCAGCGGGCGCGGTTCGTCGCCATCGAACAACAGGCGCGAATCGGACAGCTGCTCGGCGAACACGGTGAACGGGTAGACGCAATCGTTGCGTGTGCGGTTCTCGATGTCCGGGTCGCGCCCGCTGCGCAGGCTGTCCCACAGCAGACGGCCGGCGATGGCGGTGCGCGTGCGCCACCCGGGCGGGTCGGCGCCGCGATTGCGGTCCTGCAGGTCATGGCAGGCGTAGGCCAGGCTTCCGTCGTCCTCCAATGGCGAACGCCACCCCCATTGCACGGCCACCGGGACCTGCTCGGCGGCCACGGGAAAACTGGAGGCCGCCTCCCGGCAACCGGGCGAGGAGGCTTCGGGGCAGGCCTCCTGGTACAGCGCCAGGGCCACGGTCGCCGCGCCCGGGCCTGCGCCTGCGGCCTCGCATCCACTGCCCAGGGCCACCTTGTTGGTGCGCTCGCAGGTGACCCGCAGCGGGTAGTTCTCGCCCACCCCCTCCCAGGCCATGATCACGTCGCGCACGCCGCCCGGCGCGGAGAAGATCGACGTCTGCCCCGGCGTGCCGACGCCGAAGAACACCGGCACTGGCCCGCCACCGGCCTCGTCGATGCGGCTGGAGTTGCGCACCAGCGCATCGATGCCGGCCCTGGCCGGTTCCAGGCTCTCGTCGTAGTGGCGCTCGTCCACCAGCAGCACGTCCAGGTAGACCGCGCGGGGCTGGTGCGCCAGCACGCGACGCAGCAGGTCCTCGTAATCGCTGTAGCGCGGCGGCCAGCCCATGCCCGTGTGGTGGAGCGTGGTGTCGTCGATCAGCACCACGGCGATACGGTCCTGCGCCTCGCTGGAATAGAACGGTGCCATCGCGCGCGCACTGGTGCGCATGGACTGCGCGCGGCTGGCATTACCCAACCCGAACGGCTCCAGCCAGTTGACCAGAAAGGTCACCAGGAACACCGACAGCAGGATCAGGGCGCTGGCATCGAGCCAC
Source organism: Pseudomonadota bacterium (assembly GCA_023391775.1). Lineage (GTDB taxonomy): Bacteria > Pseudomonadota > Gammaproteobacteria > Xanthomonadales > Xanthomonadaceae > Pseudoxanthomonas. The sequence continues at coordinate 6,342 of JAEWAG010000357.1, forward strand.
CGCCCGACGAAGGAACTTCGCAGGCGCGACCGCTGCACGGCGAGGCGCAGCGGCGAGGTTGCGGCCTGGAGGCGCGCACCTGCGCCCCAAAGGCGGCGCAGCACCGGGCGCCCGGAGTGACGCGCCCGGCGCCGGCACAGGTCGGCGAGGCACTCCAGCCTCCTGACAAGCCACAGGCTCAGTCCCGGCGGCCCTTCCGGCGGCATCCGCCCCGGCGGCGCAGCCGGTCCGCGTGCCTCACCCACACCTTCCATGGAGCACTCCCTGCGTCCCCTTACGCGGGTATCGGCACCTTAATCCGGCGCTTCAGCCCGGGCAAGAAAAACTGTGACGCAGGGCAAGGCACCAGGAAAAGCCCGCCCCTCGCGCAGGTATTCCACGCATAGAGCAGACTGCGGGCCTCTACAGTTCAAAAGAAGAAGGCCGCCCAAAGGCGGCCTTCGTGTCTCGCGCGCGTATGCCGGCTTACTGGATGGTCTGCGCCCCGGCGTCCTCGGTATCGACGGCACTGCGGCGACGCCGGGTGAAGCGGGTTGAGAGCATCGCCCGCAGCCCGTCCAGGCCGGCGCCCTTCCCGGACACCTTGAGCACCGCGTAGCCCTCCAGCGAGGCGGCCATCAGGTCGCTGCCCAGCGCCATCTCGGTGTCTTCCAGCCGTTCCAGCAGGCGGGCCAGGCGCTGGCGCAGCGGGCGCAGGGCCTCGAGCGTGACCAGGTCGCGCTGGTAGCCCTCCACGTCGAAGTTGCGCGGCAGGATGTCGCTGTTCTGGGTGAAGGCCACCAGGGCCTGGCGGCAGAACGCTTCCGACTTGTCACCCATCTTGACCAGGGTGCGGCGCTGGTCCGGGTCGAGTCCGCGCAGCAGCACCAGCTGGGCTTCCACGCGGTCGAGCGCCGCATCGATCTCGGCCATCGCCTCGGCGGACAGTTCGAAGTCGATCAGGTTCTGGGTGGTCATGGTCGTCTCCTTGGTGTCGGTGGACCGGCCGGGTGGCCGGCGTGACAACGCTGTCGGGACCGGGCGGCCGATGCCATCGGCGGATTGCGGAGCTGTCTGTCGGAAAATCCGGACCGCCGCCCGGAAGATTCCGGCAGCCGGGCGGCGGCGACTGAAGAAGGGCCTCCCGCGATCGCGTCGGGCTTCTTTCCGAGCCGCTGTCGGAAATTTCCCCATACAGCTGTAAGCCAACCTTTGGGCGACCGCCCCGAACGCAGTACGAGGCCTTCGCACCCCATCAGGCGACGGAGCGGACTACAGCGCCGGGCGGAATAATCCGACCCCACCCCGGGAACAGGTCTGACGCTACTCCGGGCGTCGCCGCCGGCCTCTGCACGGGTAGCCGCCGCGCCTGCACGGGCGCGACGGCTGGCTGGCCCCCGCATGCCGCCCGGCGCCGCGAGGCGGATCGCAAGCCTCCGGGCCTTGCGCGCAAGCCCTGGAACTCCGACCGCAAGGCTCCCGAACCTTGCACGCAACCCCCGGAGCCTTGCGCGCAAGGCAAAAAGCCTTGCGTGCAACCCCTGGCCGCTTGCGCGCAAAGCAGAAAGCCTTGCGCGCGAACCCCTCCTGCCCCGGCCGCAAGCCCCGGAACCTTGCGCGCAAGCCGCCGTGCCTTGCGCGCGAAGCTCCCATGCCTTGCGCGCAAGCGGCAGAGCCTTGCGCGCAAGGCAAAAAGCCCCGCGCGCGGGGTCCGGAGGCTTGCGCGAGAGAACCCGCCGGTCGGCGCACCGCCACTGCGGCCCGCGACCGGGTCGGATACCGGGCGCGCGGCGCGACGCCCGGAAGTGAAGCCCGCGCAGCAGGCCACGACGCTGCCGGTCCACCGGACCCGGTGCCGGTGCCCTGCGTGGGCACGGGCATCCACGGCAAGGCCTGGCATGCCCATCAGGCAATTCCGCACCGTTCATCAGGGATGTCCCAACCCGTGGTCAGGACACCCCTACCCGCGCCTATACTCGGACCCACGTCACATTCCGGAGGGGGCCGGATGGACACGGGGAACCCGGAAGCACAGGCCGCCTTGCGCCGGTCCGCCACCGCGCGCGGCGGGACCGTGCCGCTTGCCCTGGAGGCCGGCCGCCGGCCCTCCGGTCAAGGCCACCGACGCCGTGCGCTTGGGGCAGCACGCGGGCGACGGGCATCCACCCCACATCGCCTGCCAAGCCACAGTCCTTCCGCGCCGGCCAACGCCCGCCCGGCCACACCGCGCCCCGCTCCGCCCCTCCCGGCACCCGCCTGCACTCAATGGACGGGGCAACCCGGCCGAAAAGGCATGGGAGAGCGCGAAGAAACGCACCGGGCGCCGGGGCGAGGCGACGGAGGGGCTGTGGAGTGATCGTCTACCAGGCGACCAAGGCGACGTTCCTGCACGACACCGACCACGACCAGATCGAGGACGTTGTCGAGCGGCAGTTCGTGCGGAAGACCGGGCGCTATGCCTCGCAGGGCGAGTTCAAGGCCTGGCGCAATTCGCTGGCGGCGATGGCCCGTGTGCTGCGCGACGGCGGCATCCCAGACGACATCGGCGTGGCGGTGGAGTTCGGCATCCCGCAGACCGCCAAGCGCATCGACTTCATCCTTTCCGGCCAGGCCGAGGACGGCACCCCGCACCTGGTGATCGTCGAGCTGAAGCAGTGGTCCAGCTCCCGCCTCAGCGACAAGGACGGGATCATCGTCGCCAACCGCGGCGGCAAGGCCGAGACCGAGGGCCCGCACCCCAGCTACCAGGCCTGGTCCTACGCCGCCCTGCTCAACGGCTTCAACGAGGCCGTGTACGAGTCCGGCACCGAGCTGCGCCCCTGCGCCTACCTGCACAACTACCGCGACGACGGCATCATCCGCCACCCGCACTACGCCCCGTACCTGGACAAGGCGCCGACGTTCCTCGACGGCAGTGGCGAGCTGGCGCAGCTGCGCGCCTTCATCCGCCAGCACGTGCGCAAGGGCGACCAGGGCAAGTTGCTGTACGAGATCGCCCACGGCCGCATCCGCCCGTCGAAGATGCTGGCCGACAGCCTGGCGAAAATGCTCAAGGGCAACCAGGAGTTCGTGCTGGTCGACGAGCAGAAGCTGGTCTACGAGACCTGCCTGGCCAAGGCAGCGCAGGCCAGCGATGCACGCAAGCAGGTGGTGATCGTCAAGGGCGGCCCGGGTACCGGCAAGTCCGTGGTGGCGGTGAACCTGCTGGTCGAACTGACCAGACGCGGCCAGCTCACCAAGTACGTCTCCAAGAACGCCGCCCCGCGCGCGGTCTACCGGCAGAAGCTGGCCGGCCACCTGCGCCAGGTGGAGATCGGCAACCTGTTCGCCGGCTCCGGCGGCTTCCACGACGCCCAGCCCAACCTCTTCGACACTCTGGTCGTGGACGAGGCCCACCGCCTCAACGAGAAGAGCGGCCTGTACGGCAACCTCGGCCAGAACCAGATCATGGAGCTGATCCGCAGCGCCCGCTGCACCGTGTTCTTTGCCGATGACGACCAGGTGGTGACGCTGGCCGACATCGGCCGCATCGCCGAGCTGGAGCACTGGGCCAAGACGATGGGCGCCGAGGTCACCCACCTTGAACTGGCCTCGCAGTTCCGCTGCGCCGGCTCGGACGGATACATCGCCTGGCTGGATAACTTCCTTGGCATCCGCGAGACGGCAAACACCGACTTCGACCGCGATGCCTTCGACTTCCGCATCGTCGACTCCCCGGTGGAACTGCACGAGTTGATCCGGGAGAAGAACAAGGCCAACAACAAGGCCCGCGTGGTCGCCGGCTACTGCTGGGACTGGAACAGCAGGAAGGACCCGAAAGCCTGGGACATCGAGATCCCGGAACACGGCTACCGCGCCCAGTGGAACCTCGACAAGGACGGCAGCCTCTGGATCGTCGCCCCCGACTCGGTCGAGCAGGTCGGCTGCATCCACACCTGCCAGGGCCTGGAACTGGATTACGTCGGCGTGATCATCGGCCCCGACCTGCGCTGGATCGACGGCAAACCCACCGTCTTCCCCGAATCACGCTCGCGCATGGACCGGTCGATCAGGGGCTACAAAACCCTGATGAAACAGGACCTCGAAGCCACCCGCGAGCGCGTGGAGCGGATCGTGCGGAATACGTACAAGACGCTGATGAGCCGGGGGATGAAGGGGTGTTACGTTTACCGCCTTCCCTTCGAAAAAGAACGTTGATTACGAGCACTGCAAAACAAGACAGAGGCCACGATGCACCTCCACTCCTACCACCTGCGCAATTTCAGGCGCCTGAAAGACACCCGCGTTGACCTTGCACACGACATATCAATATTCGTCGGATCCAATAACAGCGGGAAAACCTCCGCAACCCAGGCCCTCCAGCTATTCCTCAACGGATCAAAGGAACGCTTCAGCCTCTACGACTTCAACGCAGCATGCTGGAAGGAGTTTGAAGTGGCCGGGGAGATCGATCTCGCGGACCCAACATCAAGCCCCGGTCTGCCGAGCATCGATATAGATCTTTGGTTTGAGGTTTCGGAACATGACCTCTATCTAGTGATCCCGCTACTCCCAAGCACCTCATGGGAGGGCACCAGGGTCGGAATGCGGATCAGCCTTACGGCGAGAGACCCAGCCGGCACGGTACAGCGCTTCCAAGAAGCGCGCGCCAAGTCCGCAAGCCATGTGACGGAAGAGTCAAAAGACTCCAAGTACATACCTTGGCCCCGCTCCATGACGGATTACATCCAGAGGGAACTCAAGAACGAGTACGAACTTAAATACTTCGTCCTAGACCACACAAAACTCGAATCCCCTGACGCGGCCGCCGACTATCAACCCGATGAGTTAATTGGGGACCCCGGAGGAAGCTCAATCCTAAAGAGCCTAATCCAGATAGATAACCTAGGCGCACAGAGACACTTGGCAGACCCTCACCCAGAAGCGGGGGCCAGATCTGAAGACTTATCAAAACGCCTGAGCCGATTCTACAAGCGAAACCTAGCCAAGAAAGAGGACGATCACAGCACCCTAAGAGCACTCTTCGAGTCCGAGCAATCACTTAACGCCCACCTGGCCGAAGTCTTCAAACCAACCCTCAATCGGCTCGCAAAGCTCGGATACCCGGGAATTGGAAATCCGAAGCTAAAAATACTATCGGCGATCGACCCCGCGCGGGTAATGAGTCAAGATGCGCGCGTTCACTACCAGATCGGTGATGATGCAGACTTTTCTACTCTGCCAGACAGTTATAACGGCCTCGGCTTCAAGAACCTAATCTATATGGTTGTCGAGATCCTCGACTCACAAGCAAAGTGGGCCTCCATGGAGAACCGGCCACCACTCCACCTTATATTTGTGGAGGAGCCAGAAGCACACCTCCACGCCCAGCTCCAACAAGTTTTTATCCGCCGCGTACTGGAACTACTGAAAATTGAGGGCGAGGCTGGAAGCATTTTTTCCAGTCAAATGGTAGTCACCACCCATTCGCCACATATTGTTTATGAGCGCGGATTCAAGCCGATACGGTACTTCCGCAGGAAGCGCTCAGGCTCCGAGCAGTCAACGGATGTACTAAATCTGTCTGAGTTCTACGAATCGCAAAAGGAAGATCGCGATTTTCTCGAGCGCTATCTCAAGCTGACGCATTGCGATCTATTCTTTGCAGACGCAGTCGTCTTAGTGGAAGGAAATGTAGAGCGGCTCTTACTCCCCGTCATGATTAAGAAGACTGCAGACAACCTGCGGTCTACCTGCCTGTGCATCCTCGAGGTCGGCGGCGCATTCGGGCATCGATTTAAATCGTTGATCGAGTTCTTGGGGATCACGACCTTAGTCATCACCGACATCGATAGCGTTGCGATCTCTGCAGCTAGCGACCCGGACGACGAAGACAACGATCTAGAAGAAGTTGACCAGGAATCAGACCACGCAGATGCGTCCGCGCCCGGTACTACAGAGAAGAAGTACGCACGGGCCTGCTTGCCGTCCGATTCGAGCGCAGTAACGTCCAATCAGACCTTAAGAAAATGGATCCCGGGCAGGTCCACGATTGCAGACCTACATGCCGCCTCAACACTCGACCGCACGCGCGAGGTGTCCGAGGGCGCCAAAGTCCATGTAACGTACCAGACGAAGAGGCCCGTATCTTGGAACGGTCAGACCCACGAGCTCTGCGGCCGCACCCTAGAGGAGGACTTCGGCCTTGAGAATGCGGAATGGATGCAGTCAATTGACATGAAGGCTGCGGGCCTCCGCCTAAAGAAGAAGCCGGAGAGCCCAGCCGAATTGGCTGCTGGGCTGCACAAGAAAGTTTCCGGGAGGGCGTTCGACAAGACCAGGTTCGCGCTCGCTGTACTCACGGAGTCCGAGAACAAGTGGACGGTCCCAAGGTACATTTGCGATGGCCTTACCTGGCTTAGTAAGGAGGTCCAGCGGGATCTTGAGGCGGAGCTGGAAGGCGCGCCCACCGCAACCTCAGCCCCTGACGCAGGAGCGCCCTCCGCATGAGTCGCGCAAACAAGCCAGATACCGAAGCTGATATCGAAATCAGGGCCTGTCTTCAGCAGAACCCGCCTCGCAGCTTCATAGTGAAAGCTGGGGCCGGGTCGGGAAAGACAACATCTCTTATAAAAGCTCTGTCGTCGGTAATAGAACTTCACGGGCAAAGGATGAAAATGGCCCGGCAGCGTGCTGCGTGCATCACCTATACCGAGGTGGCGGCGAGCGAGATATGGCGAGATATCGGCAGCCACGAATCGATCCACGTTTCCACGATCCACAGTTTCATGTGGTTACTCGCCAAACCCTTCCAGCGCGACATCCATGCCTGGGTCTGCCGGCGAATTAATGAGAAGATCGGTGAGATTGAGGCGAAGCAAGCTTCATATCGCCCCGGAGTCCGGCAAACCACAAAAGATAGAGACACCCGAGAACTTTCCCGGTTGCGACGCCAAGCAGCCCTCATGGGCTCCGTCAATAGTTTCAGATATGGCACGGGCAGCAGATACACAAAGGGCATCCTCGGGCATGACGATGTGATCAAACTTGGGATCCATCTCATCTCGGAACGTCCCTTGTTTAGGTCCCTTATTGCGAAGCAGTTCCCTTTTATCTTTGTGGACGAGAGCCAAGACACCACGCCCGAGGTCGTAAGCTCACTTAAATTGATCAATCAGACTCAAGGATCCGAGCTGTGCCTCGGTTTTTTTGGCGACCCCATGCAACGGATCTATATGGGCGGCGCCGGTGTGATTGCGAGCGAGGATGGCTGGGCAGAGGTCAGTAAGCCTGAGAACTTTCGATGCTCCCCGAAAGTCCTTTCTGTCGCCAACGCGATCCGCACGCAAGTTGATGACCTAACTCAGACGCCGGGCCAACGCGCGTCCGAGCCCACCAAGGCCGGTTCAGCACATCTCTTTGTGCTGCCAGCAGACCATACTCGCGACGAAAATTTAATCCGTGTACGGAACTGGATGGCGAGCCATACGGGAGATGACAGATGGCGCGGCAGCGACGCGGGCGGGTTCAAGCTACTGGTGATTGTTCACCAGATGGCCGCCAGACGTCTCGGCTTTGGCGACCTGTACGCAGCCCTGAACTCCAAGGCGCCGTCTAGCTTTAAGGAAGGATTTTTAGACGGATCTGCATGGCCCCTTTCGCCCTGCTTCAAGTTCCTTGTGCCATTAGCCGTCGCATACACCGAAGGGCGACAACTGGAAGTGATGAACCTAGTGCGCGCGTATTCACCACTCCTCGACCGGGGCGTCGTAAGCCAGACAGATGTTGCCTGCCGCTTGCGCGCCATCCGCACCTTGGTCGATTCAATATCTTCAGCCATTTGCGGGGATGGCGGCCAAACTGTTCGCGAGCTTCTGACCCAAGCCAATGAACAAGGGCTTCTTATCCTAGACCAACGCCTAGCCTCCTACATTGACCCGGATTCCCCCACACCAGCATCGGACGGTAGCCCCGAGGATCCGACGGAAGAGCCTGAAGATGAGGACGAGGGCGAGAAGGAAGCGGCTGCCATGGCCGCATTCTTAGACTGCCCAGCGAAGCAGCTCCTTCCCTATCGAAATTACATCCTCGAGAAATCGCCATTTGCCACGCAACAGGGCATAAAGGGCGCCGAGTTCAGCAACGTACTTGTCGTTCTAGATGATGCCGAGAGCTCTCATTTCCAGTTTTCGTACGAGAAGTATCTTGGCCTCAAGGCGTTGTCAGACACCGATCAACGGCACATGGACGCTGGAGAGGAAAACATCGTAGACAGAACGCGCCGCCTCTTCTATGTGAGTTGCACCAGAGCACTCGACAACCTTGCCGTTGTCCTCTTCACCCCGGACCCGACGAGCGCAGCCGCTCACATTGGCACGCTCGGGATATTTGAGGATGATGCAATCCACACCGAATCCGCATTCCGCATGTAGCTCACCCAGTCAAGTGGTTTCGCTAGGGGACTGTCCCACCACCAGACCGTCTAGAACTCCGACAGGCTGCGCGCAGGCGACATAAGGGTCACTGCCTCGATCCCCAACAGGTAACCCCAAACCCCTGTCGCGCTCGCACGTCCCGTCGGGCGCTCGTAAGTGGGCCGCCAGCGCGGGGAACCCGCACACCCCCTGGTAGGCGGCGGCGCTGAGGCCGAAGTTGGCACCGTGGACGTGGGAGCGGTCGTCCTCGTAGTGCTCGCGGGCCGGGAAGGCGATGCGCAAGGATGCGACGACCGACCAAGCGTTGGAGGATCACCGTGAGGGGGCCTGGCGCGGCGACGTTCCCTCTCAGCGCCCCTTCGCCGCCGCAACCACGTCCAACCGCTCCCGCAGCGGGTCGGGCCCGACCACCGGGCCGTCGAGGGTGAAGTCGTTGATGGGTTCGCCTTCGGTGGCATGCGCCGGCCAGCCGGGGTTGCCGGTGCGGATGAAGCGCACCCAGGTGCCGTGCACCGCATCCACAGCGCGGCGGTCTTCTGCGGTGAAGTCCCGCCCGCCGTGTCGAACACGTAGGGCAACTCGGCGCCGTGGTGGGCGCCGCGGGCGTCGGCGCGGTCCTTGGTGGGGACGTAGGAGAACCGGTACACCCAGGCGGCCGGATGCTGGCGGGCGTAGTGGCGCGCGGGCTCGACGTTGCCGGCGTCGGAGAGGATCCGCACCAGCGATTCGACCGGGCCTGCGCGTGCGATGTCGTAGGCCCGCGCCGCCGCTTCGTTCCGCGCCGGGTAGGCGTCCATCATGGCGTCCAGCCGCTGCTGCGCCTCCTGCGGCGGGAGACCGTCGAGCGCGGCCTCCTCGCGGTCGTTGGTGCCGACCAGGAACGGCACCGGCGCGGGGCGGCCGGCGGCGAAGGCGGCGGACGGCTGTTCGGTCACGGTGAGGTCGTCGAGCATCGGCGCGCCGTCGGTGGCGGTGGGCGCCAGTGCGACCAGGTCGCCGGCAGGCAGCGCCCAGAGCGTGGCG
>JAEWAG010000390.1 GCA_023391775.1 Pseudomonadota bacterium
GCCCATCTCGGACATGACGGTGCGCACGTCGGCGAAGTCGACGTTGATCAGGCCCGGGCGCACGATCAGGTCGGCGATGCCCTGCACCGCGCCCTGCAGCACGTCGTTGGCGGCGCGGAAGGCCTGCACCATGGTCGCGTTGCGGCCCAGCACGGTGATCAGCTTCTCGTTGGGAATGGTGATCAGCGAGTCGCAGTGCGCGGACAGCTCCTCGATGCCCTTCAGCGCCACCTGCATGCGGCGGCGGCCCTCGAACGGGAACGGCTTGGTGACCACGGCCACGGTCAGGATGCCCATTTCCTTGGCCAGCTGGGCCACCACCGGCGCCGCGCCGGTACCGGTGCCGCCGCCCATGCCGGCGGTGATGAACACCATGTCCGCGCCTTCCAGCGCGGCGATGATCTGCTCGCGGTCCTCCAGCGCGGCCTGGCGGCCGACCTCCGGGTTGGCGCCCGCGCCCAGGCCCTTGGTGACGTTGCCACCGAGCTGCAGCTGCAGCTTGGCGCCACAGTTCTTGATCGCCTGCGAGTCGGTGTTGGCGATGATGAACTCAACGCCGTCGACGCTGCTGTTGACCATGTGCGCGACCGCGTTGCCGCCGCCGCCACCCACGCCGATGACCTTGATCACCGCGTTCGGAGCCATCTTCTCGATCAGTTCAAAGCATGCCATGTCCGTTGTCCTCGTTTATTAGTGCCGGATTTCTGTGCTCCGGCGTCTGTCGGTAACTGCCCTGTTGCCCTGCACGCCACCGGATCCCCGGTGCCGCAAACCGTCACCCTGCCCTTCGCCTGCCCCGTGGCGCCCCGCGCCACGGCCTGTATGTTCAGAACTCTCCGCGATACCAGTTGCGCAGCTTCTTGAGGAAGCTGCCGGCACGCCCGCTCGGCAGCGCCGGCCGCCGCGGGTGCTCGATCTGGCTGCCCATCAGCAGCAGGCCCACGCCGGTGGCGTGCACCGGGTTGCCGACCACCTCGCCCAGCCCGGACACGTGCTGCGGGATGCCGATGCGCACCGGCATCTGCAGCATCTCCTCGGCCAGCTCGATGACACCTTCCATCTTCGAGGCGCCGCCGGTCAGGACCATGCCCGCGCGCACCAGCTCCTCGAAACCGGAGCGGCGCAACTCGGCCTGCACCATCTCGAAGATCTCCTCGTAGCGGCCCTGCACCGCCTGCGCCAGCGAGGCGCGCGGCATGCGCCGCGGCGGGCGGTCGCCCACCGAAGGCACCTGGATGCTTTCCTCGGCAGTGGCCAGCTGGGCCAGCGCGCAGCCGTAGCGCACCTTGATCTGCTCGGCTTCCGGGGTCGGCGTGCGCAGCATGTGCGCGATGTCGTTGGTGACGTGGTCGCCGGCGATCGGCAGCGAGGCGGTGTGGCAGATGGCGCCCTGCACGAACACCGCGATGTCGGTGGTGCCGGCGCCCATGTCCACCAGGACCACGCCCAGCTCACGCTCGTCGGCGGTCAGCACCGCCACCGACGAACCCAGCGAGGACAGGATCAGGTCGTCCACCTGCAGGCCGCAGCGCTGCACGCACTTGCTGATGTTCTGCGCCGCCGACTGCGCACAGGTGACCAGATGCGCGTGCACCTCCAGGCGCACGCCGGTCATGCCGACCGGGTTGCGGATGCCTTCCTGCGAGTCGTCCAGCACGTACTCGCGCGGGATCGCGTGGAGGATGCGCTGGTCGGCCGGGATCGCCACCGCCTTGGCCGCGTCCAGGACCCGGTCCAGGTCCTGCCAGGTCACCTCGCCCTCGCGGATCGGAACGATGCCCGGCGAGTTCTTGCACTGCACGTGGTTGCCGGAGATCGAGGCGTACACCGAGCGGATCTCGCAGCCGGCCATCAGCTCGGCCTCCTCGACCGCGCGCTGGATCGACTGCACGGTGGACTCGATGTCCACCACCACGCCGCGCTTGAGCCCGCGCGATTCGTGCGAGCCGATGCCGATGACCTCGATCGGGTTGCCCGGCGAATACTCGCCCACCAGCGCCACCACCTTGGAGGTGCCGATGTCGAGGCCGACGATGAGGGACTTGTCGCCTTTGCGGTTCATGTACTGCTCGCCTGTGCTGGCTGCGCGCGCACGGCCAGGGCCGGTGGCAGCGCGCGGGAGGAGGTGGAGGAAGTGCGTGGCTGGCCCCACTGCAGGGTGAAGCCGTTGGTGTAGCGGAGGTCGGCGCGTTCCAGCGGACGTGCCTGGCGGACCAGCAGCTGCGGCAGCACGCGCACGAAGCGCTGCAGGCGCCCGCGCGCGTCGTCGCGGCCGACCACCACCTCGGTGCCGTTGTCCAGGGTCAGCGACCAGCTGCCGCGCGCGTCCATCGCCACGTGGGTGACGCGGTAGCCCAGCGGCACGAACAGCGCCAGGCTTTCGTTGTAGACCTCGACCACGTCGCTGGCGCGCGCATCCGGGCCGTCCAGGTGCGGCAGGCGCGCACCGGCCAGCTCGGCCGGACGCGGGAACAGGCGGCCACGCTCGGAAAGCATGCGGTCCTCGCCCCAGTGCGCGAACGGCACGTGCTCGACCACGCTCACTTCGAGCACGTCCGGCCACTTCTTGCCGACGCTGGCGCTCTCCACCCACGGCAGCTGTTCGACCGCGCGCTGGGCATCCTCCAGCTTGACGGCGAAGTAGCCGGCGCGGGCATACGGGGCCACCGCGGCACGCAGCTGCTCGTCCTGGACGCGCTCGAACTGGCCGGTCACGCGCAGGCGCGACAGCGGCCAGCGCTCGGCGCCGACCCAGCCATTGAGCACGGCGACCACCGGCAGGGCGACGAGCGCCACCGCCAGCAGCCAGGCCAGGATGCGCAGCAGCGCGTTCACGCAGCGGCACCTCCGTCGTCGACCGCCACCGTCTGTTCCAGGATCCGCCAGCACAGCTCCTCGAAGCCGACGCCGACCTGGCCGGCGGCCTTGGGCACCAGCGAGTGGCTGGTCATGCCCGGGGCGGTGTTGACCTCCAGCAGGTACGGCGCGCCGGTGGCGCGCGAGCGCATCACGTCGACCCGGCCCCAGCCGCTGCAGCCGGCGGCGCGGAACGCGGCCAGCGCCAGTTCGCGCACGCGCAGCTCGTCCTCGCCGGCCAGGCCCGGGCTCAGGTACTGGGTGTCCTCGGCGATGTACTTGGCGTTGTAGTCGTACCACTCGCCCTTGGGGACGATGCGGATCGACGGCAGGGCCACGTCGCCGAGGATGCCGACGGTCAGCTCGTCGCCGACCACCATCTGCTCCATCAGCAGCTCGCCCGGATAGCGCGCCGCCAGCGCGATGGCCTCGTCCAGCCCCGCCTCGTCCAGCACCCGCGACACGCCCACGCTGGAGCCTTCGCAGGACGGCTTGACGATCACCGGCAGGCCCAGGCTGCGTGCCGCGGCGCGCACGCTGGCCGCGTCGGCGCCACGGTCCAGGTGCACGTAGCGCGGGGTCGGCAGGTTCAGCGACAGCCACACCTGCTTGGTGCGGATCTTGTCCAGGGTCAGCGCGCTGCCAAGCACGCCGGCGCCGGTGTACGGGACGCCCATGGCCTGGAGCAGGCCCTGGACCACGCCGTTCTCGCCATCACCACCATGCAGGATGTTGAACACGCGGTCGAAGCGGCCCTCGCCCAGCGCCTGCAGCAGCGCGGGGATGCCATCCACCGGCTGCGCATCGACGCCGCGCGCGCGCAGCGCCTCGAGCACGTTGCCGCCCGAGTTGAGCGAGACCTCGCGCTCGGAACTGTTTCCGCCCATCAGCACCGCGACGCGGCCGAACACGGCCGGATCGGTGAAGCGCGGCGGCGCGATGCCGGTCACGTTGCTCATGCCTGCGCCTCCCTGCCGATGAAGCCTTCGGCAGCCACCTGCTGGGCGACGTGACCGATGTCGCCGGCACCCATCATCAGCAGCAGGTCGCCGTCCTGGAGCACGTCCGGCAGCACTTCGCGCAGGTCGGCGACCTGCGGCACCACGACCGGCTCGCTGCGCCCACGCGCGCGGATGGCGCGTGCCAGCGCACG
>JAEWAG010000248.1 GCA_023391775.1 Pseudomonadota bacterium
AACTGGGCCACGAAGTTGTCCTGCACCCGGTAGACGCTGGTGCCATCCCAGAAGTGGTGGCGGGCAAGGGTGCGGATGTTGTCCACGTGCGCCGGGGCGAAGTCCGGCGCCAGCTCGATCACCACGCGCCCGGTTTCGAGCTCCAGGTAGAGCGTGCGCGTGGGATCCAGGTCGCGCCAGTCGGCGGCCGGGGCACTGTCGAGGATTTCCTGCATGCCCCGGGCAGGGCCCTGGGCGAGGGCGGGGGCCATGGCGGCGCACAGGGCGCAGGCGAGCAGGGCGGTTCGCGGGGACATGGGAGGCACCGGAAGGAGGAGGCCGATTCTCGCCCGGCCGGGCGGCACCGACCACCCGGCAAGGCGGTCGGGCGGCACGGTGACTACCGGCACATCCGCTATAGCGAACTTGCCAATAGATTGCTTCCGACCGCCAAGGGGCGGAAGAAGGAGCGCCATGGTCGACATCGACCCGCAGCTGAAGAAGTTCCAGAAGGAGCTCAGCGCCGGGGTGGTCTCGCTCACCCTGCTGGCGGTACTCGCGCAGGCCAGCGAGCCGCTCTATGGCTACCTGATCGCCAAGCGGCTGGCGCAGGTGGGCGAGGGCGTGCTGGCCGGCAAGCAGAGCGCGCTGTATCCGGTGCTGCGCAACATGGAGGCGGCCGGCCTGCTGGAAAGCCACGTCGAGCCGTCCGACGCGGGCCCTCCGCGCCGCTGCTACCGCATCACTGCCATGGGCCGGGAGCTCCTGGCGCAATGGGCCGCCGCCTGGCGCGCCACCCGTGATTCCGTCGATTCCGTCCTGGGAGGGGGTTCCAAATGAACGACATGCAGGGCCGGCCGTTGCCGACCACCATCCCGCAGTACCTGGAGCAGCTGCGCGACGCGCTGCGCGGTGCCGACCCGGCCCTGGTCCAGGACGCCCTCTACGATGCCGAGGAGTACCTGCGCGCGGAGCTGGCCGAACAGTCCGGGCGCAGCGAGGCCGAGGTGATCGCCTCGGTCGCCGGCAGCTACGGCGCGCCGGAGGAGGTCGCCGACATCTACCGCCAGACCGAGGTCACGGTGAACCGCGCGCTGCGCCCGCCGCGTCCGCCCCGGCAGCGTTCCCTGGCGGGCCGCTTCTTCGGCGTGGCCGCCGACCCGTACACCTACGGCGCGCTCTTCTACATGCTGCTGTCGCTGGCCACCGGCGTGTTCTATTTCAGCTGGGTCGTCGCCGGCGCCACCACCTCGGTGAGCCTGCTGCTGCTGATCATCGGCGTGCCGCTGCTGCTGCTGCTCCTGATGTCGGTGCGGCTGCTGTCGCTGGTGGAAGGGCGCATCGTGGAAGTGCTGCTGGGCGTGCGTATGCCGCGCAGGCCCCTGTACACGCAGCGCGACAAGCCCTGGCTGACCCGCATCGGCGAGCTGTTCACCGATGGCCGTACCTGGACCGCCATGGCCTACCTGCTGGTGATGCTGCCGCTGGGCACGGCGTACTTCAGCGGTACCGTGACCCTGCTGGCGCTCAGCCTCTCGCTGCTGGTCGCGCCGCTGGCGCTGGCTTTCGGCTGGACCGGCCCGGGCATCTACCTGGAAGGGCTGCACTTCGCCCTGGCAGACAGCTGGCTGAGTGCGCTGATCGCGTTCGTGACCGGGATCGTTCTGCTGTTCGTGACCCTGCACCTGGCGCGCCTGGTCGGCCGCTTCCACGGGTGGCTGGCCAAGCACCTGCTGGTGCGCAAGCCGGTGGTCTGAGCAAAGCGGACGGGCAAAAGATGAAGGCCGCCCCAGGGCGGCCTTCGTCATGTCGACACATGCCGGTGCGCGGTGCTCAGCCGGCGTACCGGGCGATAAACTCGCGCACCTGCGGGTAGACCTTCTCGCGCCAGCGACGGCCGCTGAAGATGCCGTAGTGGCCGGCGCCTTCCACGGTCAGGTGCTGCTGGTCGGCCTTGGCGATGCCGGTGCAAAGGTCGTGCGCGGCACGGGTCTGGCCCAGGCCGGAGATGTCGTCCAGCTCGCCCTCGATGGTGAACAGCGCCGTGCCCCTGATCGCCGACGGCATCACCCGTTCCCCGCCGATCACCCACTCGCCGCGCGGCAGGAGGAACTCCTGGAACACGATGCGGATGGTGTCCAGGTAGTACTCGGCGGGCATGTCCAGCACCGCGTTGTACTCGTCGTAGAAGCGGCGGTGCGAATCGGCGTCCTGCAGGTCGCCCTTGACCAGGTCCGAGTAGAAGTCCCAGTGCGACATGAAGTGCCGGCTGGGATTCATGGCGATGAAACCGGCGTGCTGCAGGAAGCCCGGGTACACCGCGCGGCCCTGGCCGGGATACGGCTGCGGCACGGTATGGATGACGTTGTTCTCGAACCAGGACAGCGGGTTGCGGGTGGCCAGGTTGTTGACCGCGGTCGGGCTCAGGCGCGCGTCCAGCGGGCCGCCCATCATCACCAGCGAGCGCGGCACCGCCTCGCCACGGGCGGCCATCAGCGAGACGGCCGCCATCACCGGCACGGTGGGCTGGCAGACGCTGACCACGTGCAGGTCGCGCGCGCCGATGTGGCGGATGAAGTCCTCCACGTAGGCGACGTAGTCGTCCAGGCCGAACGCGCCGGCTTCCACCGGCACCATGCGCGCGTCGACCCAGTCGGTCACGTAGACCTTGTGGTCGCGCAGCAGGGTGCCGACGGTGTCGCGCAGCAGGGTGGCGTGGTGCCCGGACAGCGGCGCGACCACCAGCACGACCGGGTCGTCCTTCATCGCCGCGATGGTCTGGGCGTCGTCGCTGTAGCGCTTGAAGCGCAGCAGCCGGCAGAACGGCTTGCGCAGCGCCTCCTGCTCCAGCACCGGCACCGTGCGGCCCTCGACCTCCACCTCGTGGATGTTCCAGGCCGGCTTCTCGTAGTCCTTGCCGAGCCGGTGGACCAGCTCGTTGCCGGCCGCGATGCGCTCGGCACCGGGCAGCGAGGACGCCCAGCTGGACGGGTCGGAGAAGATGCGCGCGTTCGCTTCGGCCAGATGCACCCAGGGGGCCATCATGGCGCGATTCAGTTCATGCAGCTGGTACAGCATGGAGTGGCTACGCTTGGAGTCTGGTTGTTGCATCGCAACATCCTAACCGAATGCCGGGGCGCGCAGCGTACAGGTCGCAGGCAGGCCTGAGATACCCCGCCGGCGTTCAGCGGGCCGGCAGCGGGATGAACTCGTCATCCCCCTCGATACGGCCAAAGCGGCCTGCCGCCCAGTCGGCCTTGGCCTGCTCGATCCGCTCCCGGGAGCTGGAGACGAAGTTCCACCACAGGTGGCGGTGGCCATCCAGCGGCTCGCCGCCCAGCAGCATGGCCTTCAGCGGCGTGCGTGCGCGCAGCACCGGGCGGGTGCCGCGGTCCGGCAGGACCAGGTGGCGCGAGGGGATGTCGCGGCCGTCGAGCTGGGCCTCGCCCTCCAGCACGTAGAGCGCGCGCTCCACGTGGCCGCTGTCCAGCACCAGCTCCGCGTCCGGCTCGAGGTCGATGGCCACGTTGAGGGTGTCGGCAAACACCTGCACCGGCGACTCCTCGCCATAGCTGCGGCCGGCGATCACCCGCAGCAGCGAGCCGTCCCGCTCCTGGCGGGGCAGGGCGGAGGCGGGGTGGTGGAAGAAAGCCGGGTCGGTCTCCTCATGTGCCCGCGGCAGCGCGACCCAGGTCTGCATGCCATGGGCCTGGCTGCCCAGGGCGCGCTCGGTGGGCGGGGTGCGCTCGGAATGGGAAATGCCGCGGCCGGCGGTCATCCAGTTCACGTCACCGGGGCGGATCACCTGGTCCGAGCCGAGCGAATCGCGGTGGTGGATCGCACCTTCCCAGAGGAAGGTCACTGTCGCCAGGCCGATATGCGGATGCGGTCGCACGTCCATGCCCTGGCCGCGCTCGAACACCACCGGGCCGACATGGTCCACGAACACGAACGGACCGACGCTGCGCGCCTGCAGGGTGGGCACGGCGCGGCGCACGAGGAAACCGTTGCCGAGGTCGTGCACACGTGGTTCGACGAGGGTGGTCATGGGAGATCTCCCGGCGGAATCGGAGCGAAGCATTGCATGGACCAGCGAGCAGCGCCCGCCCCGGGCCGCGACGGTGCTTTCCATGTCCGCCACGGCCATACGCGCCAGGACGGAATGGCGGGCCGCTGCCGGCCACGGCATGCCGCTACAATCGGCCTCCGCTTTTCGCCCCGAACCGGAGACCCCACACAGTGACCCGCAAGCTTGTCCTGCTGCGCCACGGCCAGAGCCAGTGGAACCTCGAGAACCGCTTCACCGGCTGGGTCGACGTCGACCTGACCGAGCAGGGCCGCGCCGAGGCGGCCGCCGGTGGCCGGCTGATGCGCGAGGAGGGCCTGCGTTTCGACGTGGCCTATACCTCCACCCTCAAGCGCGCCATCCGCACCCTCAACCTGGCGCTGGGCGAGCTGGACCAGGACTGGATCCCGGTGCACAAGAGCTGGCGCCTCAACGAGCGCCACTACGGCGCGTTGCAGGGCCTGGACAAGGCCGAGACCGCGGCCCGGCACGGCGAGGAGCAGGTCAAGATCTGGCGCCGCTCGTACGACATCCCGCCGCCGGCGATGGACGCCTCCGACGCCGGCCACCCGGCCAACGACCCGCGCTACACCGGCCTGGACCGCAACGCGCTGCCGTCGACCGAGTCGCTGGCCACCACCCTGGACCGCGTGCTGCCGTACTGGCATGACGCCATCGCCCCGTCGCTGAAGTCCGGCAAGACCGTACTGGTGGCTGCGCACGGCAACTCGCTGCGCGCGCTGTACAAGTACCTCAACGATGTCTCGCGCGAGGAGATCCTCGAACTCAACATCCCCACCGGCATTCCGCTGCTGTTCGAGCTGGACGACGAGCTGAAGGTGGTCTCGCACCGCTACCTGGGCGACCCGGAAGCCGCCGCCCGCGCCGCCGCCGCGGTCGCCAACCAGGGCAAGGCCAAGTAACCCACGAAACACCCGGCCCCGGCCGGGTGTTTCGTTTCCAGCGCGGCCAAGCCGCCCGCGCCGCCTCCCACCTGGCACGGCGCAGGTTCCTGGCCCGTGTGCGATGGCACGTCGCCGGCCGGCGGTGGACTTCTGCCGCGCCCGCGCACGCTGTGCATTCCGCCGCGGGCCTCCAGGCAGCTTTCGATCACCGCGTGCCCGCGCCGGGCACCGCCGGATGCGCGCGGTCCGCCCGCCGGGGAAGCACCGGCCTGCTCCGGATGGCGCGTCGCCCGGAATGACGCAGGCGAGCCGCGCGTCGCCGGGGCATCTCCCATGCTGGCGAGCGCACCGGCTGCCACGGTCCCGTGCAGCAGACAGGCCCATTGCCCGCGAGCTTGCGGATCCGCGCGTGGGCGCCGCCGGGGAGCGGGAAGGGGGCCGTGCATCGGCCGCAGATTGATCTGGACCGGTCAGTTGCACGCCCTTGCGGAATGAGTTCGATTCGCATTTAATGCGCGCAGCAGCTCCACCCAGGACGGCCGCAGGGATCCGCGGTCGCCGATGCGGCGCCGGGAAGGCGCGGTACTCCAAGGCAGCAGGCTGCAAGTGCCCGGTTTGCGGACGCCCCGGCGTCCGCACGGGCGATTCCCCGCTGCCGCCACCGCCCATGTCCGTGCTCCCGATTGCGTCCCTCCTCCGATCGCCCTTGCGGCCGGCTGGCATGCGGCCGGGCAAGCGGTCCGGCGACCGGCTTCCCAAGCCTTCACCGGAGCCTTCCGTGAGTCCTCGCCGTAACCCGTCCCTACCGATCCGCCTGCCCGTGCCAAGCCGCAGCGCCGTCGCCGTGCGCATTGCGCTGGCCGGCCTGGCCCTGGCCCTGCCCGCCCTGCCGGCACTGGCCGATGAACCGGGCGGGTCCGCCGCCACTGAACTGGACGCGGTTCTGGTGGTCGCGCAACGTGCCAGCCGCGCCAGCAGTGGCGCCACCAACCTCGACCTGGAAATCAGGGAGACCCCGCAGTCGATCAGCGTGGTCTCGTCCGAGCAGATGCGTGTCTTTGGCGTCGACAGTGTCAACGAGGCCCTGCGCCTGGCCACCGGCGTGCAGGTGGACGAATGGGAGACCAACCGCACCAGCTACAGCTCGCGCGGCTTCGACATCCTCAACACCCAGATCGACGGCGTGGGCATGCCCAACAGCTGGGGCATCTCCACCGGGGCATTCGACACCGCCGGCTACGAGAAGGTCGAAGTGATCCGCGGTGCCAACGGCCTGCTGACCGGGGTGGGCAACGCGGCCGGCACCATCAACTACGTGCGCAAGCGCCCGACCAACGATCGCCAGGGCTCGCTGGGTCTCAGCTACGGCTCCTGGAGCACGCTGCGCGCCGAGGCGGATTACTCGACCCCGTTCACCGCCGACGGCACCTGGGCCGGCCGCGTGGTGGCCGCGCACGAGGAGGGCGATTCCTGGCTGCGCGCCAACCGCAACGAACGCGACTTCGCCTACGGCGTGGTCGACGGGCAGATCGGCGAGAACGGCACCCTGGCCCTGGGCTGGTCGTACCAGCGCGCCAAGTCCGACGGGATCATGTGGGGCGCGCTGCTGTTCGGGAACAACGACGGCAGCCAGGCGCAGTGGCCGACCAGCGCCACCACCACCCAGGACTGGACGTACTGGAACACCACCAACCAGGCCGCCTTCGTCGAGTACACCCACCGCCTGGGCGACGCCTGGCAGCTCAAGGCCGCCTACAACCACCGCCGCTCAACCGGCAACGACCGCATGTTCTACGCCTACGTCGGCGCTGACGGCCTGGATCCGGACACCGGCCTGGGCCTCAACGGCTATCCCTGGGGTGGCGAGGACCGGCAGACCGCGCACCTGGGTTCGCTGGTGCTGGATGGCCGCTTCCAGTGGCTGGGCCGCGAGCACGAGCTGGTGCTGGGCGCCAGCGTGTCGCGCAGCGATACCGATGGCTGGGAATACGCCGCCGACCCGGCCTCGCCGGCGTGGGGCGCGCTGCCGGCTTTCCCGTATCCCACCGACGCCATCCCGGAGCCGGCCTGGGGCGAGGGCACCCTTTATTCGGTCCTGGACCAGCGGCTGAAGCGTGCGTTCGGCACCACCCGCATCGCCCTTACCGAGCGCTTCAAGGCCATCGTCGGCGCCAACTTCGCCGAGTACAGGCGCAACGGCAGCCTCTACGCCGCGCCATTCGACCAGACCACCCGCCATACCAGCCCCTATGCCGGCCTGACCTATGACTTCAGTGATCAGGTGCTGGGCTATGTCAGCTATTCGGACCTCTACCAGCCGCAGGACCAGGTCGACGAAGACGACCGCTACCTCGATCCCAGCAAGGGCGTGAACTACGAGGCCGGCATCAAGGCCAGCTGGCTGGACGGGGGCCTGCTGACCACGGTGGCCCTGTTCAAGGCCGACCAGCAGAACCTGGCGACGCCGGTGGGCTTCAGCGACCTTGGCACCTACATCTACGCCGGCGTGGACGTGGAATCGCGTGGCATCGAACTGGAAGCCGTCGGCCGGATCACCGAGCACCTGGACCTGGTCGCCGGCTACACCGCGCTGGAACTGGACGGCCTGGACGGCGACGACACCTATTCGTGGGTGCCGCGGCGCAGCGCCAACCTGCTGCTCAGCGGACGCCTGCCGGGTTACGAGGCGTTTTCCTGGGGCCTGGGCGGGCGCTGGCAGGGCCGCATCTCCAATGGCGCGGTCCGCCAGGACGGCTATGCGGTGCTGAACGCCTATGCGGCCTGGGAGTTCCTGCCCAATGCCAGCGTGCGGCTCAACGCCGGCAACATCGGCGACGAGAAGTACATCAACACGCTGCGTTATGGCGCCGGCTACTACGGCGCCCCGCGCAACTACACCCTGAGCCTGGACTGGCGTTTCTGACGCCGGCAACGCAGCAGACGCAGCCACCATGACCTCCACGTCCATCCGTCCCCGCCATCCACGCCTGCAACTGGCCGCACGGTTGGGGGCGGCCGTGGTCGGCGGCTATGCCTTCACCTGGGGTTTCATCGCCGCCTCCATGGCCCTGCTGAGCAAGGCGGGCATGGATTTCCACGACGCGGAATTCCTGGGCAGCGGGCTGGGCCTGCTGTTGTGGCTGGCGGTGCTGCTGGGCGTGGTGTCCGGGCGTCGCCATCCGGGGTGGGCGTGGCTGGGGCTGGTCGGCGGCGGCGCGCTGCTGGCGGCCCTGGCCTCGTTCGTGCAGTCCACCATGGTCTGAAGGAGGCCGCGCATGTTCCAGAATTTCCGCCAGGCCATGGCGTGGCTGCACACCTGGTTCGGGCTGGTGCTCGGCTATGTGCTGATGGCCGCGTTCTTCTTCGGCGCGCTGTCGGTGTTCGACCGCGAGATCGACCGCTGGGCGCTGCCGGAGACGCGCTTCGAACCACAGCCGATGCCCTCGTTCGAGCAGGTGCTGCGTCCGGCCTTCGAGCGCCTGCAGCCGGATCCGGCCCTGGTCGAGGCGATGCGCCCGCGGGTGGACGGGCCGATGCCGGAGCGCCTGGACCGCATCGCCTACTGGAGCGCCTACACCACGCACCGCGACCCGGTCCTGGCGATCTATGCCGGCTGGGAGGTGCCCGGCGCCAGGGACCCCGACGAGCAGCTGTACGCCCTGGGTACGATCGACCCGCGCGACGGCACGCCGCTGCCGGACGGCCAGCTGAAGATCGGCAGCGGGTTCTTCTATCCGATGCACTACAGCCTCACCCTGGACTGGAAGAACATCGGCTTCTGGATCGTGGGCCTGGCCGGCATGGCGATGCTCGCCGCGCTGGTCAGCGGCGTGGTCATGCACCGCAGGCTGTTCCGCGAGTTGTTCACCTTCCGCCCCGACAAGGCGCGCCTGCGCAGCGTGCTGGACCTGCACAACCTCACCGGCGTGGTCGCGCTGCCGTTCCATTTCTTCTTCGCCTTCACCGGCCTGCTGATCTTCGCCTCGACCTACTACTTCCCGGTCGGCCACACCCAGCTGCACGACCTGCACGAGCTGCACGAGCAGCACGAAGCCGCCGCGCTGGGCCTGCCGCACGGCCGTTCCGGCG
Source organism: Pseudomonadota bacterium (assembly GCA_023391775.1). Lineage (GTDB taxonomy): Bacteria > Pseudomonadota > Gammaproteobacteria > Xanthomonadales > Xanthomonadaceae > Pseudoxanthomonas. The sequence continues at coordinate 9,040 of JAEWAG010000248.1, forward strand.
TACCGGCGGGGCTGGCCAATGTCGATGCGATGGTGGCCGAGGCGCAGCGGCGCTGGGAAGCGCGTGGCATGGCCGGAGATGTCGGCTTCCTGGTGCTGCAGCACGTTGGCGACGCCAACGGCTACGTCAGCGTGTACCGCGCCGGCACCGACCGCATCGCCCTGGTCGGGCAGGGCATCCACTTCAAGGCCGACACCGGCCAGCTGCTGCGCGAGGACCCGCCGGCCACCCCGGCCTGGCGCGCGGCCGAGTTCCTCACCGGCCTGCACCTGCAGCACTTCCGCCACTGGCTGCTGCGCTGGCTGTACGTGCTGGGCGGGCTTGCCGGCGCCGTGTGCATCGCCACCGGCTTCCTGTTCTTCGTGGAAAAGCGCAAGCGCCAGCATGCGGCGCGCGGCAGCCAGGGCGCGCGGATCGTCGACGCGCTGGCGGTGGCCGCGGTGAGCGGCATGGTCCTGGCCACGCTTGGCATCCTGGTCGCCAACCGCCTGCTGCCGGAGGACATGGCCGGTCGCGGTGACTGGGAGCGCTGGGCGTTCTGGGGCAGCTGGCTGCTGTCGCTGGTACACGCGGCCTGGCGCAGCGCGCCGGTGTCCCGCGGCCTGCCCAGCCCCGCTTGGCGCGAACAGGCCTGGGCGGTGGCCGTGCTGGCCCTGGCCGCGCCGCTGCTGAACTGGATAACCACCGGCGACCACCTGCTGCGAACCCTGGCCGCAGGCTACTGGCCGGTGGCCGGCATCGACCTCTCGCTGCTGGCGGTGGCCGTCATCGCCGGACTCACCGCGCTGCGCCTGGGAC
>JAEWAG010000375.1 GCA_023391775.1 Pseudomonadota bacterium
CCGTCCGGCGGCTCCGCCCCCCAAGAAGTCCACGCTGGGTCCGGCCGACCGGCGCGGTGGTGGCCGCATCGACGTGCAGGCGGCGATCGAGGGCGAGGACGAGCGCAGCCGTTCCATCGCCTCCATGCGCCGGGCGCGGGAGCGCGAGCGGCGGCAGCAGGAACTCGCCCGCCTGCGCTCCGGCGCCGAGCGGGTGGTGCGCGACGTGGTGATCCCCGAAGCGATCACCGTGCAGGAACTGGCCAACCGCATGGCCGCCCGTGGCGGCGAGGTGGTGAAGGCGCTGTTCCGCATGGGCGTGATGGCGACGCTCACCCAGACCATCGATGCCGACACCGCCGAGCTGGTGGTGCAGGAATTCGGCCATCGGGTGAAGCGCGTCAGCGAAGCCGATGTGGAACTGGGCCTGGAAGGCGCCACCGACGAGGACACCGACCTGCAGCCGCGGCCGCCGGTGGTGACCATCATGGGCCATGTCGACCACGGCAAGACCAGCCTGCTGGACGCGCTGCGCAAGACGGATGTGGCGGCGCACGAGGCGGGTGGCATCACCCAGCATATCGGCGCCTACCAGATCTCCCTGCCGAGCGGCGACCGGGTGACCTTCATCGACACCCCGGGCCATGAGGCCTTCACCGCCATGCGCGCCCGCGGCGCCAGCGTGACGGATATGGTGGTGCTGGTGGTGGCCGCCGATGACGGCGTGATGCCCCAGACGGTGGAGGCGATCCGCCACGCCAAGGCCGCCGGCGTGCCGATGATCGTCGCGGTCAACAAGATCGACAAGCCGGGCGTGCGGCCGGAACGCGTGAAGCAGGAACTGCTGCAGCACGAGGTGGTCGTGGAAAGCCTGGGCGGCGAAACCCAGGAGATCGAGGTTTCGGCCACGCAGAGGATCAACCTCGACAAGCTGCTCGAGGCGATCACGCTGCAGGCCGAGCTGCTCGACCTGAAGGCCAACCCGGACCGCGCGGCCGAGGGCACCGTCATCGAGTCCAAGCTGGACCGCGGGCGTGGCCCGGTAGCGACCGTGCTGGTGCAGAAGGGCACGCTGAAGCAGGGCGACATCGTGGTGGCCGGCGCCGAATGGGGCCGGGTGCGCGCCATGCTGGACGACAGGGGCCGCCAGTTGAAGGAAGCCGGCCCCAGCCTGCCGGTGGAGATCCTCGGCCTGTCCGGCGTGCCGACGGCGGGCGAGAATTTCGTCGCCGTGGAGGATGAGGGCCGGGCCCGCGAGATCTCCGACTTCCGCCAGCGCAAGCTGCGGGAGAAGGCGACGGCGGCCGCCGGTGCCGGCCGTGGCACGCTGACCGACATGCTGGCCCGCATCCAGGCGGGCGAGCAGAAGGAGGTCGCGGTCGTTGTCAAGGCCGACGTCCAGGGCAGCGCCGAGGCGATCGGCGTCACCCTCGGCAAGCTCGGCAACGAGGAGGTGAAGGTCCGCGTGCTGCACAGCGCGGTGGGCCAGATCACCGAATCCGACATCCAGCTTGCCAAGGCGTCCAACGCCGTGGTTGTCGCCTTCAACGTCCGGGCCACGACCCAGGCGCGGGAACTGGCGCAACGCGAAGGCGTGGACATCCGCTACTACTCGATCATCTACGAAGTCGCGGATGACATCGAGAAGCTGTACAAGGGCAAGCTGGCCCCGGTGCAGCGCGAGAAGTTCCTGGGCTACGCGCAGATCCTGCAGGTCTTCGAGGTCAAGCGCATCGGCAACGTGGCCGGCTGCCGCGTGACCGAGGGCGTGGTGAAGCGCGGCGCCGGCGTGCGCCTGCTGCGCGACGGCGTGGTGATCCACCAGGGCGAGCTTTCGACGCTGCGGCGCTTCAAGGACGATGTCCGCGAAGTGCAGAACGGCTACGAATGCGGCATGAGCTTCGCCAACTACAACGACATCAAGGTTGGCGACCAGATCGAGTGCTACGAGACGGAGACGGTGGCGGCAGCATGAGCACCGTCCTGTCCGACGCCGGCATGAAGGGTTGGTGTGGCGGCTTCATGCCGGCGCGCGAAAGCTCGTGCTGCGGGACGGAGACGGTCGCGGCCGCCTGACCGTACCATCTTCCAGGTCGTCTCTCGGGCGCGGCGCCGCAGGGTGCCGCGCCCGAACTTTCAGAGGGGTTCGATTCCCATGCCCAAGCACCACCATGCCAATCACGGCGAAGGCCCGTCCCAGCGCCAATTGCGGGTGGCCGAGGAAGTGCGCCACGCGCTCGCCGCCATCTTCGCCCGTGGCGAGTTCCGCGACCCCGACCTGGCCGGTGCCCATGTCACGGTCACGGAAGTCCGCGCCTCGCCCGACTTGAAGCACATGACGGCCTTCGTCAGCGGCCTGGGCAAGGACCTGCCGGAAGCGCAGTTCCGTGCCCTGAAGCGCGCGGCGCCCTTCCTGCGCGGCCAGGTGGCCAAGGCGGTGCGGCTGAAATACGCGCCGGACCTGCATTTCCAGCCGGACACCGCGCTGGACTACGCGATGCACATCGATGAGTTGATGAAGCGGCCGGAGGTGCAGCGCGACATCGCCGCCGCCCCCAAGCCCGGGAAGGACGAGGCATGAGCCAGCGCCACCGCCACCGCAAGCCGAAGGGCATTCCGCTCGACGGCTGGCTCATCGTGGACAAGCCTTCCGGCATCGGCTCCACCGATGTGGTGAACATCGTCAAGCGTGCCTTCCAGGCGCAGAAGGCCGGGCATGGCGGCACGCTGGACCCGCTGGCGACCGGCGTGCTGCCGGTGGCCTTCGGCGCCGCCACCAAGACCGTCCCCTATGTGATGGACGGCACCAAGATCTACCGCTTCACCCTGAAATTCGGCGAGGCGCGGACTTCCGTGACCGTGACATGGGCACCGGCCAGGTCGGGGTCGCGGAACTCGCCACGGGCGAAGATGGCGGCGAGCGCGTGGCGCACTTC
>JAEWAG010000400.1 GCA_023391775.1 Pseudomonadota bacterium
CTGGTCCGACGCCTGGCGCCGGCCCGCGCGCTACCGGGTGGAACTGGAACAAGGCGATGGTCACTGGCGTACCGTGCGCGAGGTCAGCCAGGGCGCCGGCGGCACCGACTGGCTCGCATTGCCGGAAGCCGAGGCGCGGCGGGTCGCCCTGCAGCTGCACGGCGATGGCTATGCGCTCGCGGAGGCGCAGGTGCAGCCGCTGGCGTTCTCGTTGCATCCCAATGATCTGATCAAGGCAATGGCGCGCCAGTTGCCCCGTGGCTGGCTGCCGCGCGGTTTCAGCGGCGAGCAGCCGTACTGGACCATCGTCGGTGTCGACGGCGGCACCCAGCAGGGGCTGATCGGCGAGGATGGCGCGGTCGAGGTCGGTCGCGGCGGCTTCAGCATCGAGCCGTTCGTGCTCGACCGCGGGCGCATACTGAGTTGGGCCGACGTGCACGCAAGCCAGCACCTGCCCGGGGGAGGACTGCCGTTGCCGGAAGTGCGCTGGGAGTTGCCTGGCGTCGGCGGGCTGCTGCAGGTCCAGGCCTTTGCCGACGGACAGGCCGGCGACTCGCGCCTGGTGGCTCACTACCGCCTGTTCAATCCGCACCCGGAACCGCGCGAACTGGTCCTGGCGCTGGCGGTGCGGCCGCTGCAGGTCAATCCACCGGCGCAGTTCCTCAATACGCTCGGCGGCGTAAGCCACATCGAATCGCTGGGGATCGACGGCACTACGGTGGCGGTCAACGGCAAGCCGCGGGTGTTCGCGACCCGCGCGCCGGACCAGGCATTCGCCAGCACCTTCGACGCGGGGCTGGACGTGACCCGGCTGGGCGAGGGCACGCTGCCTGGCCAGCGCCAGGTCGACGATCCGACCGGCCTGGCTTCCGGCATGCTGCTCTACCGCTGGCGACTGAAGCCGGGCGAGAGCCGCGAGGTGGCGCTGGTGGTGCCGCTGGACGGCGAGCGCGGGCCGGCCCCTGGCTTCGACGCGGCGCAGGCGCTGCAGCAGGCCACCGCGACCTGGGAGCAGAAGCTGGGCGAGGTCCGGCTACGCCTGCCCGGTGAGGGTCAGGCCCTGGCCGACACCCTGCGCACCGCGCTGGCGCACATGCTGGTATCGCGCGTCGGCCCGAGCCTGCAGCCGGGCACGCGTTCGTATTCGCGCAGCTGGATCCGCGACGGCGCCATGATCTCCGAGGGCCTGCTGCGCCTGGGTCGGCCCGAGGTCGTGCGCGAATACCTGGAGTGGTACGCGCCGTACCAGTTCGACAACGGCAAGGTGCCGTGCTGCGTGGACGCGCGCGGCAGCGACCCGGTGCCGGAGAACGACAGCCACGGCGAGCTGATCTTCAACATCGCCGAGTACTGGCGCTACACGGGCGACCGAGACTTCCTGCGGCGGATGTGGCCGCACGTGCGCGGCGCCTTCGACTACATGGAGCAGTTGCGCGCCAGCGAGCGCACGGCCGCCAACCGGAGGCTGGACCCGGCGTTCTACGGGATGATGCCGGCCTCGATCAGCCACGAGGGCTATTCGGCCAAGCCGATGCACTCGTACTGGGACAACTTCTGGGCGCTGCGGGGCTACAAGGACGCGGTCGAGGTGGCCACCGCGCTGGGCGAGGATGCGCAGGCGCGGCGCATGGCCGCCGCACGCGACCAGTTCCGTGACGACCTGGCCGCATCGCTGCGCGCGGCCACCTCCCGCCACGACATCGACTACCTTCCGGGCGCGGCGGAGCTGGGCGACTTCGACCCGACCTCGACCACCATCGCCCTGGCGCCGGGTGGGGAGCAGGACTGGTTGCCGCGCGAGCTGCTGGAAAACACCTTCGAGCGCTACTGGACCGAGTTCGTGCAGCGCCGCGACGGCCAGCGCCAGTGGAAGGACTACACCCCGTACGAGTGGCGCAACGTGGCGGCCTTCGCGCGCCTGGGCTGGCGCGAGCGGGCATGGGAGGCGACGCGGTACTTCCTCGACGACCGAGCGCCCCGTGAGTGGAACCAGTGGGCCGAGGTGGTCTCGGCGACCCCGCGCACGCCGTTCTTCGTGGGCGACCTGCCGCACGCCTGGGTGGCCTCGGACTTCGTGCGCTCGGCGCTGGACATGTTCGCCTACCAGCGCGAGCGCGACGACAGCCTGGTCCTGGCCGCCGGGGTGCCGGTGGCGTGGATGGAGGGCGAAGGCATCGAGGTGCGCGGCCTGCACACCGCGCATGGCCGCATCGGCTACGCGCTGCGTCGCGCGGACGGCCAGCTGCAGCTGGACGTGGCCGAGGATGCGGGCCTGCCGCCGGGTGGGCTGGTGCTGCAGTGGCCCTATGAAGGGCAACCGGGCGCGACGACAGTGGATGGGCGGCCGGCGGAGTGGTCGGACGGCGAGCTGCGGATCACCCGGCCGGGCGCGAAGGTGCGGGTCGAGGGCCGCAACCGGTATTCCATGGGGGCGTTCTTCCCCCTTTCCCTTAGGGCGAGGGGTGGGGGCGGGAACGTCGCATCCCTGGGCGCCGACCTTCCTCCAACCTTCTTCACGGGGCAAAGCGCCGCGCTGTAGCCCGGAGAAGCGAAGCGCGACCGGGCCAGGTGTCCGAGAACGGGTGGATCCGGTTGATCCCGGATGCGGCCTTCGGCCTTGTCCGCGCTGCAACAACGGAAAAGCCGGGCATTGCCCGGCTTTTTTCCTGCACAAAGGTGCGGCTCAGCCCGCGCGTGCGGCTGCCACGATGCCGGAGGCCTTGGCCGCGCTGGCCTCGACCTTGTCCCATTCGCCGGCCTTGAGCCAGCTCTTGGGCACCATCCAGGAGCCGCCGACACACACCACGTTGGGCTGGGCCAGGTACTCGGAGGCCGTGTCCTCGGTGATGCCGCCGGTCGGGCAGATCTTCAACTCGGACATCGGCCCGGCCAGCCCCTTGAGCATGGTCAGGCCACCCACGGCGGTGGCCGGGAACAGCTTGCAGACGCGGAAGCCGCGCGCCATCAGGGCGAGGAACTCGGTCGGGGTGGCGCCACCGGGCACGGCGGCGATCGGCGCGCGGGCCAGCGCATCGGCCAGCTCCGGCGGCGTGCCGGGAGTCACCAGGAAGTCCGCGCCCAGCTCGATGCACTTCTCCATCTGCTCGACCGTCTGCACCGTGCCCATGCCCACGGCGATGCCGGGCAGCTCCTTCTTCAGCGCCACCAGCGCGTCCAGGGCGGCAGGCGTGCGCAGGGTCAGCTCGATCGCGGTCAGGCCGCCGGCGAGCAGCGCGGCGGACAGCTTGCGCGCCTCGTCGACGCTGTCGGCGGTGACCACCGGCAGGATGCCGGCCTTGCGCAGCAGCTGTTCGGCCTGGGCCTGGGTCTGGGCGATGCTCATGGGTGATCGGACTCCGTGTGTCTCGTTGGCCCGCGCCGTCGGGGGCGCGGGATGTCATGGGATGGCCGTGGTCGTGCCGCTACGGTGGCTCAGTTGTCCTTCTCGGCGTGCGGCGCCAGTGCGGCCTCGGCCGTGCCGCCGAGCTCGTACTCGGCGTCGTAGTTCCAGGGGTCGCCGCCCGGGGTCAGCGGGCCGCAGGAGAGCGACAGCGCGCCCTGGTCGGCCGGGCCCACCATCGCCCGGTTGAAGGCGAACAGGTTGCGTCCCAGGCTCTGTGTGGAGGGGCTGGTGTTGGCGGCGACTTCGCGCGCGTTCCACTCGGCCGCATCCACCAGCACCTCCAGCACGCCGGACTCGCTGTCCAGGCGCACCATGTCGCCATCGCGCACCTTGCCGATCGGGCCGCCGCGCGAGGCCTCGGGGGTGACGTGGATCGCCGCCGGGATCTTGCCCGAGGCGCCGGACAGGCGGCCGTCGGTGACCAGCGCCACCCGGCGGCCCTGGTTCTGCAGCATGCCCAACAGCGGCGCCAGCGAGTGCAGTTCCGGCATGCCGTTGGCCTGCGGGCCCTGGTAGGTCACCACGGCGACGAAGTCGCGCGGCAGCACGCCGGCGGCATGCAGCTTGTTGAGCTTCTGCGGGGCGTCGACCACCACTGCCTGCGCCTCGACGAAGCGGTGCTCCGGCTTGACCGCCGACAGCTTGATCAGGCCGCGGCCGATATTGCCGCGCAACAGGCGCAGGCCGCCCTGGGCCTCGAACGGCGCGGCCACGGTGCGCACCACGGTCTCGTCACCGGAGACGGCGGGCGAGGGCACCGAGGACAGCACGCCGTTCTCCAGGCGCGGCTCGCGGGTGAACGCGCGCATGCCCTCGGGCACCACGGTCTGCAGGTCGTGCATCAGGCCCGCATCCAGCAGTTCGCGGAACACGAACGGCACGCCACCGGAAGCCTGGAAGCGGTTCACGTCGGCCTCGCCATTGGGATACACGCGCGCCAGCAGCGGCACGACCTGCGAGATCTGGTCCATGTCGTCCCAGGTCAGGACAATGCCGGCCGCGCGTGCCACCGCGATCCAGTGGATGGTGTGGTTGGTCGAACCGCCGGTGGCCATCAGCGCGACCACCGCGTTGACGATGGCACGCTCGTCGATCAGCCGCCCAAGCGGACGGAAGTCCTGGCCCAGCGCGGTCATGTCCAGCACCCGGCGCACGGCCTCATCGTCCAGCGCCTTGCGCAGCGGGGTGCCGGGATTGATGAACGAGCTGCCGGGCAGCTGCACGCCCATGGCTTCCAGCATCACCTGGTTGGAGTTGGCGGTGCCGTAGAAGGTGCAGGTGCCGGCCGAATGGTAGGACTGCGACTCGACCTCCAGCAGCTCCTCGCGGGTGGCCTCGCCGGCGGCGTAGCGCTCGCGCACCTCGGCCTTCTTCTTGTTCGGGATGCCCGAGGGCATCGGGCCGGCCGGCACGAACAGGGCCGGCAGGTGGCCGAAGGCGAGCGCGCCGATCAGCAGGCCCGGCACGATCTTGTCGCAGATGCCCAGATACAGCGCGGCGTCGAACGCGTCGTGGCTCAGGCCCACGGCGGTGGCTTGGGCGATCACGTCGCGCGAGAACAGCGACAATTCCATGCCGCCGCGGCCCTGGGTCACGCCGTCGCACATCGCTGGTACGCCACCGGCCACCTGCGCCGTGGCGCCCAGTTCGCGGGCCAGGCTGCGGATGCGCTCGGGGTAGTGCTCGTACGGCTGGTGCGCCGAGAGCATGTCGTTGTACGCGGTGATGATGCCCAGGTTGGGCGTGGCCGCCCCGCGCAGGCGCGCCTTGTCGTGCTCGCCGCAGGCCGCGAACACGTGGGCCAGGTTGGCGCAGCTCAGCGGGGTGCGGTTGGGACCATTGCGCACCGCCTCGTCGATGCCGGCCAGGTAGGCCGCGCGGGAAGTGGCGCTGCGCTTGCGGATGCGCTCGGTGACGGCTTCGATCTTGGGATGCAGGCTCATGTCGTACCAGGAAAGGCTGGCGCCGCGGACGGACGCGGGCGGGCTGCGGGGGCAGGGCGGCGAGCCGGGGCTGCCGCCCCGGTATCAGACAGGTGCGGGCGCGCGGCCTCGCATCAAGCGCACCAGTGTACGCGCAGTGGGCTGGCAGTCAGGCCCAGCACGGCGCGGATCGGCATTTCACGCACGTCCTCGCCGGCCAGCGCCGCCTCCAGCACCTCGCGCTTGGTCTGGCCGCGCAGCAGGAGCAGGTGCTGGCGGCAGCGTGCCAGGCCGGCGCGGGTCAGAGTGATGCGCGTGGTCCATTCGGCGGCGACCGGGCAGCCGGTGGCGTCCAGCACGGCGTAGTCCGCCTGCGAGGCCAGGGCGGCATCGAGGTCCACCGAGCCGGGGAACAGCGAGGCGGTATGCCCGTCGTTGCCCATGCCCAGTACCGCCACGCAGGGCGGCTGCGCGCCGGCGGCGGTGCGGTTGGCCGCGGCTACCGACTCGGCCGCCGACAGGCCTTCCTGGACCAGCGGCTCGAAGGTCGCCCCGTCGGCGCGGTCGAGCAGGTGCTCGCGGATCAGCCGGGTATTGCTGGCGGCGTGGTCGGCCGGCACGAAGCGGTCATCGACCAGGCCGAAGGTGACCGAATTCCACTTCAGCGGCGCCTCCGCAAGACGGGCATAGGCCGGTGCCGGGGTGGTGCCGCCGGACAGCAGCGCACGGGCGCGGCCGTGGGCCGCCAGGTCGGCTGCCAGGGCGGCCTGGATGTCACCGGCGATGGCCTGCTCCCAGGCCTCGGCGCTGGCGTGTTCCAGCCACTGGATGCGGGAATCGGAAATCATGCGGACACCTCCCGGCGCACCAGGTCGACCGCATAGCCGGCGGCGCCGAGCAGCCCGGCCTGGGGATGGAGCACCGCCAGCGACGGCACCCGGGCCATGGTCGGCGAGAAGCGGCCCTTGTATTCGAAGCGCTGGCGGAAGCCGGAGTGGCGCAGCGACTCCAGCATCCTGGGCACCAGGCCGCCGGTCAGGAACACGCCGTCCCACGCCCCGAGGGTCAGGACCAGGTCGCCGGAAATCGCGCCGAACACCGCGCAGAACACGTCCACCGCGCGCATGCACAGCGGGTCGCCGGCGGCCGCGCGGGCGGTGACGTCCTTGGGCTCGAGCAGGCCCGGGTCGTGGCCGGCAAGCTCGCAGACCGCACGGTGGATGTTGACCAGGCCCGGGCCGCAGATCAGGCGCTCGTTGGAGACGCGGCCGAACTGCGCCGAGAGGATCTCCAGGATGCGGATCTCCTCCGGCGTGCCCGGCGGGAAGCTGACGTGGCCACCCTCGGTCTCCAGCGGGTAGCAGCGGCCGTCACGCACCACCAGGCCGCCGACGCCCAGGCCGGTTCCGGGGCCGAGCACCGCATAGGTGCGCGGTTCGCCCGCTGCGGCCGGGGTCCAGGAGGCGCCGCCGATCGGCACCACGTCCTCCGGCCGGTACAGGCTGATGGCCATGGCCTGGGCGGCGAAATCGTTGATCAGGTGGACCTGCTCGAAGCCGAGCATCTCGCGCGTGCGCGGCTTGGAGATCACCCACGGGTGGTTGGTGATCCGGGCCTCGTCGCCGTCCACGCGGCCGGCGACGGCGAACACGCCACGGCGGGCGGTGGCGCCAGCCTCGTCGAGATAGTGCCGCGCGGCCTCGGCCAGCGACGGGAACTGGGCCACGGCGAACTCGCGCACGCTGTCGGCCACCAGCGGCGAGGTCGCGCTGGCATCAGCCAGGGCGAAGCGCGCGTTGGTGCCGCCGATGTCGGCAATCAGGAAGGGATCGGCCATCTTCACTGCCCGTTGCGCGAACGGGCCACGGCGTCGAACCGCTCCGGCAGGAACACCGCCGCGTCCTCCGGGCCCCAGCTGCCGGCCGGATACGGCTGCAGCGGCGCCTCGCCGGCGCGCCAGGCGTCGACCACGCTGTCGATCCAGGCCCATGCGGCCTCGACCTCGTCGTTGCGCACGAACAGCGCGTGGTTGCCGTGCATCGCGTCCAGGAACAGGCGCTCGTAGGCGATGCGGCGGTTCTGGCCGGTTTCCGCGGACAGCTCCAGCTCCAGCGGTTGCAGTTCCAGCGTGCCCCACTCCGGGCCGGCGAGGCTGCTCATCAGGCCCAGCTCGATGTCCTCCTGGGGCTGCAGGCGGAAGGTCAGGCGGTTGGGCACGGCGTTGCGGCTGTCCGGCCGCTCGAACAGCCAGTGGGTCACCGGCTTGAGGGTCACGGTGACCACCGTGGACCGCTCGGCCATGCGCTTGCCGGTGCACAGGTGGAAGGGAACCCCGGCCCAGCGCCAGTTGTCGATGTGCGCGGTGACGCCGACGAAGGTTTCGACATCGCTGTCATCCGGCGGTGCGTAGGCCTGCACCGGAGCACCGTCGATCGTGCCCTCGGTGTAGCGGCCGCGCACGCTGTGGCGCCGGGCCTCCTCGCTGCTGAAGGGACGCAGGGCACGCAGCACCTTGACCTTCTCGTCGCGGATGCGGTCGGCACCCAGCGAGGCCGGCGGCTCCATCGCCACCAGGCACAGCAGCTGCAGGATGTGGCTCTGGACCATGTCGCGCAGCGCCCCGGAACGGGCGTAGTACGAGTTGCGCCCGTCCACGCCCTCGCTCTCGGACACCAGGATGTGCACCGAGTCGATGTAGTTGCGGTTCCACACCGCTTCCAGCAGGGCGTTGCCGAAGCGCAGCGCCAGCAGGTTCTGCACCGCCGCCTTGCCCA
>JAEWAG010000406.1 GCA_023391775.1 Pseudomonadota bacterium
CCAGCACCAGCGAGCCGGTGCCCAGCAGGTGCCCGTCGCGCCAGGCGCACAGCACCACCCGCTCCCCCCGTGCGGCCGCTTCCAGCGCGTGGTCCCAGAAGGACAGCGCCTGGTCTGGCGCCAGCGGATGCATGAAGCCGACCGAACCGTTGCCGGCGACAGTCTCCACCAGCAGCACGGCCAGGGCCTGGCGGTCGGCGGGCACGGCGGGAACGATCTGGAAGGAAAGGGGCTGGGTATCCATGTACGGGCGGATGCATGCCTGCGCGCTGCGGACCGAAGCCGGCCGGCGTGCGGGAGCGGACAGGGGCATCCAATCATGTCTGCGTAGTGGGGACCGGACAGCGCCCGGTCGCACCATTATCCCACCACACCCTGCCCCCGGCCGGAGTTTCCGCAGTGCGCGCCGCTGTCGGGAAACCGCGGGGCTGCGGTTGGCCAGGGAGAAGCAGTGCCCGCCTGCCCGGCATGCGCCAGGCCACCAGCGGTGGCGCATGGAACCCGGATCAGCAGCGTCGCGGAGCGTGCAGCACGCAGGCCCGCAACCGGTGCTGCACCCGACGGATACGCCGGGCTGTGCTCCGCGGCGCCAGCCGGCCAGGTCATGGCCGCCGCCAGCGCCGAGGAAGCCGATGGCTCACCAGCGCTGGTGCACGTACGGCTTGATGTCCTGCTCGTACACTTCAGCCACCGCGGCCATCACTTCGTCCGATGGAGCCGGCAGGTCGGCCGCGGCCAGGTTGGCCAGTGCCTGCTGCGGATTCTTCGCGCCGGGGATGACCACGCTCACCGCCTCGTGCATCAGGATCCAGCGCAGCGCGAGCTGGGCCAGGGTCGCGCCTTCGGGCACCAGCGGGCGCAGCTTCTCCACGGCCGCCAGGCCCACCTCGTAGGGCACGCCGGAGAAGGTCTCGCCGACGTCAAAGGCCTCGCCGTTGCGGTTGAACTTGCGGTGGTCGCTGTCCTCGAACCGGGTATCGGCGCGGAACTTGCCGCTGAGCAGGCCGCTGGCCAGCGGCACGCGGGCGATCACCGCCACGCCGCGGCGCTGGGCCTCGGCGAAGAACAGCTGCGCCGGGCGCAGGCGGAACATGTTGAAGATGATCTGCACGCTGGCGACGTTCGGATACTCGATCGCCTTCAGCGCTTCCTCGACGCGTTCGACGCTCACGCCGTAGCGGGCGATTGCGCCGCGCTCGACCAGCCGCTCCAGGTGCTCGAACAGCTCCGGGTTGTAGTAGGCGTCGGTCGGCGGGCAGTGCAGCTGCAGCAGGTCCAGGGTCTCGACCTCCAGGTTGCGGCGGCTGCGGTCGATCCATTCCTGCAGGTTCTGCGCGGTGTAGCCGGCGACTTCCTGCTTCGGCAGGCGGCGGCCGGCCTTGGTCGCCACGAACGGCCGCTGCCCCCCGCGCTCCTTGAGCACGCGGGCGATCAGGCGTTCGGAATGACCGTCGCCATACACGTCGGCGGTGTCGATGAAATCCAGGCCCGCGTCCAGCGCGGCATGCAGTGCGGCGACGGACTGGTCGTCATCCACCGTGCCCCAGGCCGCGCCGATGGCCCAGGCGCCGAAACCGATCTCGCCGACGGTGAGGCCGGTACGGCCGAAAGGTCTGGAACGCATGGAAGACTCCTGGAAGAACAGTGGTCGCGCCTCCGTCCGGCGTGGGGGCGCATGCGCCTGCAGGCCGGACGGGTGCGGAATCGGGGGAAGGATGATAGCGGAGCACCGGACGCATCCGCGTGCAGCCCGGCCATACGAAACTGCCGGCACGGACCGCGCGCAGGCATCCAGGCCGGCACGCGACCCTGGATCAGCGCAACGGCGATGTCACCGGCGCCCGGCAACGGCGGCGCGCGGCACGAGCGCGCCGGCCGGCTCAGGCCTTGCGCAGGAACTGGGTCTTGAGCACCAGGCCCTTGATCTTGTCCGAGTTGCCTTCGATGTGCTCCACGTCGCCATCGACCAGGCGGATGTTACGGATCACCGTGCCCTGCTTGAGCGGGATGGAGGATCCCTTGACCTTGAGGTCCTTGATCACCACCACGGTGTCGCCGGCATCCAGCGGATTGCCGTTGCTGTCGCGCACGACCGCTGCGGCTTCGCCGGCCGAGCCCTCTTCCGAGGTCCACTCATGGGCACAGTCCGGGCAGATCCAGAGCGCGCCGTCGGCGTAGGTGTTGTCCAGCCCGCACTGCGGACAGGAAGGAATGGCGGCCATTGCGTCCTCGTCGCGAAAAACAGGCGCCATTGTAGCCGTTCAGTGCATTTCGCCCGGCGCCGGCATTGACGCCGGGCGCGCGCACCCGGCCACCGCTGCATCGCCATCGATGGCGATGCGCGCACGTAGCGGGAACCACGCACCGGACATGCTGTCCTGGCACGGCGCCACCTCGATCTCTACTTGCACCTGCCCTTGCGCATCGCGGGCCAGCACCGTACGCGTGCGCGCGCCGACGTGGTCACCGGCGCCTTCCACCCGCTGCAGCACGCGCGGCTGCCCGAGTGCGGGCCCGTCCAGTCGCAGGGTGTGGCCCTCCACCGTGGCCTGCCAGAACGGCTCGTTGGTCGAGGCGACAAACGCCGCCGGCAACGCGGCGGCGGCGACACGCGCGTCGGGAGCGAATACCAGCTCCTCCACCGGATAGCCCATGTCGCGTGCCTGCGCGACCAGCGCGCCCAGCAGGGACGGTTCCATGCGGGGTTCGCGTGCGATCACCCAGAGGCGGTCGCGGTCCGGTGCACCGACCAGCGCCCACTGGTAGCCCGGATCGACCGCGACCACCCAGCGCCGCTTCCAGCCCACCGGCATCCACGCGCGCCAACGGGGGGCGGAGCGCATCTGCAGCGACCCGGGCGCACCGGGAACCGGCACCGCCTCGGCCGCTTCCTCGCGGTGACGGCCGTCGGCGTCCACGCAGCTGCGGTGCACCTCGAAGCCACCGTCGCGGCGCGGACGGTAGTCCACCTGCGAATCGCGGACGCACTTCTTCTGGAAATCCTCCGGCAGCCAGGCCAGGTGATGCCAGGTGCCGGCATAGCGGTCCAGGTCCAGTACCGGCAACGGGAGATGCTGGCTGCTTCCCGGGTCACGGGCCTGCACGCCCAGGGGGAACAGCAGCATGAGGAGCCACGCGGCTCCGGTCACGATCGGCAGTTTCGTCATCTCAGGCGACATTAGCACCGGACGGGACCACGGCCCAGTCAGGTGATTTTCCGGAAGACGGTGACGCCAAGCACGAACAGCACCACGGCGATGAGCAGCGCGGTGACGAACAGGAACTTGGCGATGCCCATGGACACGCCGGCCACTCCTCCCAGCCCCAGCGCGCCTGCAACCAGCCCGATCACCAGGAAGATGATGGCCCACTTGATCATGTCCGCCTCCCGCATCCGTCGTTGGCGGCGACATTACGGAGCGGGATGTCTCACGAACGTGAACAGGCGCGCGTTCAACCCGTGCCCTGCCCTGCCTGCCAGAGCTGCAGCAGTTGCGCCTCCTGCGCGCGGTCGATTCCCGCACGCAGCGTCGCCTGGCGCTGCGCCGGCAGCGACGCAAACCACTGCAGCAGGTGGGCCACCGTATCGGCCAGCGGACGGAAGGCCAGGCCGGCCGCCACCGCCCGTTCGTTGCTCACCTGGCCATAGCCGGCATACGGCCCCTGCCCGCGCGGCACCCAGATCGGCAACTGCACGCCGTTCTTTTCCAGGAATTCCGGGGCCACGTGGGTGAGCGTCATCGGGGTGGCGGTCACCGCCTGGCAGCCGTACAGCATGGCATCCATGGTCAGCGGGTAGCCGGGGCCCACCGCGTTGAAGGTGCCCGTGGTGCCCTGCTCGGCCAGACGGATCATCCACTCGCCCAGGTCGCGCCCGTCGATCACCTGCAGCGGGTCCTGGCCATCGCCCGGCACCAGGATCTGCCCGCCCTGCGCCACCCGCAGGGGCCAGTACGTGAAGCGGTCGGTTTCGTCCCGCGGGCCGACGATGTAGCCCGGCCGCACGATGGTGGTGCGCTCGCCGAACTGCGTGCGCGCCTCGGCCTCGCTCAGGGCCTTGAGCGGGCCGTACAGGTTCTCCATGTCCGCCATCAGGCTTTGCCGGGTTTCCGCCATGGCGTCGCGGGGGCGGCGGGGCCCCCCACCCGCCG
>JAEWAG010000416.1 GCA_023391775.1 Pseudomonadota bacterium
GCACAGGGACGTGCCGCGGCGCGAGTACGGACATGGACGTCCGTTCGAGCGGTGACCCGGATACCCGGGGCGCGGCGACCCCTTCCGAAGCCCGCCACGCACTCGCTGTTGCTGTTGCTGTTGCAGCCGCCGCGAGATGGCGCCCTACCGCTGTTGCGGCTGCCGCTCCCGCCGCAGGATGAATTCCAGGTCCAGCACCCGCCCGACCGGAAAATGGTAGGTACCGACCCGCGTGTAACCGCGCCGCGCATAGAAACGCTGCGCGCCATCGTTGCCGGACCAAACCCCGATCCACAGCGTGCGCGGCCCGTCACGCAGCAGCCAGCGCTCGACCTCGTCGAACATCCGCCCGCCCCAACCCAGGTTCTGGTGCGACGCCAGCAGATAGAACCGCTTCAGCTCCCCGTCCCCGGCTGCCACCTCCGGATGTGGGAGCCCGCAGGGACCGGCCGCCGCATGGCCCACCGCACGCCCGTCGTCTTCCAGGAACCACACCGCGTAATCCGGGTGCGACAGGATGACCGCCTGCTTCTCCGGCGAATAGGCATCGCGCAGGAAGAACTCCAGGTCCTCCGGCGGATACAGGTGACCGAAGGTCTCGGTAAAGGTCTGCGCGGCCAGCGACGACAGCAGCGCCGCATCGTCCACGGTCGCGCGGCGGATATGCAGGCTCACGCCTTGCCGCCGTCCCCGTCTTCGACGTCGTCCTCGCCGAGGTCTTCGTCTTCGAGGTCTTCGTCTTCGAGGTCTTCCTCCTCGTCCTCGTCGTCCTCTTCTTCCTCGTCGTACTCGTAGTCGTCCTCGCCGAAATCCTCCCCGTCCCAGCGGCCCTCGCCGTCGGGCACGAAGGCCAGCGACATCGCCCCCGGCGTGCCCACGCGCACCAGCCAGCCGCCGAACACGCGCGCCCGCTCGGTCACCAGGGCCGGATCGGAACCCTCGTTGTCCAGGCGCTCCCACTCAAGTGCAAATGCGGCTTCGCTCATCGCGTCATCTCCGGCAGGTATGCCGCGCGCAGGGCGCGGCACGGATATCACTTCGACAGGGACTCTTCGCGGACCCGCACGTGCACCTCCGCCAGCTGCGCATCGGCGATCGGCGACGGCGCACCGGTCATCAGGCACTGGGCCGAGGTGGTCTTGGGGAACGGGATCACATCGCGGATCGACTCGGTGCCGGCCATCAGCGCGGCGATGCGGTCGATGCCGAAGGCGATGCCGCCGTGCGGCGGCGCGCCGTACTTGAGCGCGTCGAGCAGGAAGCCGAACTTGGCCTCGGCCTCCTCGGCGCCGATGCCCAGCAGCTCGAACACCGCGCTCTGCATCTCCGGACGGTGGATACGGATCGAACCGCCACCGATCTCGTTGCCGTTGAGCACCATGTCGTAGCCGCGCGACACCGCGGTGCGCGCGTTGGCCCGCAGCTCGTCGATGTCATCCACCGCCGGCGCGGTGAAGGGGTGGTGCAGCGCCACGTAGCGCTGCTCCTCCTCGTCCCACTCGAACATCGGGAAATCGGTGACCCACAGCGGCTTCCAGGTGTCGCTGACCAGGCCGAAGTCCCGGCCGGCCTTCAACCGTACCGCGCCCATGAAGTCGGAGACCTTGTTGTAGGCGCCAGCGCCGAAGAACACGATGTCGCCGTTGCCCGCACCCACGTGCTGCAGCAGCGCGGCGAAGGCCTCCTCGCTGAAGAACTTCTGGATCGGCGAGGACACCGTGCCGGCTTCGTCGATCTTGATGTAGGCCAGGCCCTTGGCGCCGAACTTGGCGGCATGGGCGGCGTACTCGTCGATCTGCTTGCGGCTGAGGCTGGCACCACCGGGGATGCGCAGCGCGGCCACGCGGCCGTGCGGGTCGTTGGCCGGACCGGTGAACACGGCAAAGCCGCTGTCCTTGACCAGTTCGGCCACGTCCACCAGCTCCAGGTCGATGCGCAGGTCCGGCTTGTCCGAACCGTAGCGGCGCATGGCCTCGGCCCAGGTCATGCGCGGGAAGCTCGCGTCCAGTTCCACATCCACCACTTCCTTGAAGATGGCGCGGATCATGTCCTCCACGAAATCCTGCACGTCGCGCTCGCGGACGAAGGCGAACTCCATGTCCAGCTGGGTGAACTCCAGCTGGCGGTCGGCGCGCAGGGCCTCGTCGCGGAAGCAGCGCGCGATCTGGTAGTAGCGGTCGAAGCCGGCCACCATCAGGATCTGCTTGAACAGCTGCGGGCTCTGCGGAAGCGCGTAGAACTCGCCCGGGTGCATGCGCGCCGGCACCAGGAAGTCGTGCGCGCCCTCGGGCGTGGCCTTGGTCAGGATCGGGGTCTCGATGTCCTGGAAGCCGCGCGCGTCCAGATGGCGGCGCAGCGCCTGCACCAGCTTGATCCGGGTGCGCTGCATGCGCTGCATCTCCGGACGGCGCAGGTCCAGGTAACGGTACTTCAGGCGGGTTTCCTCGCCCGGGTTCTCGTGCGCGTGGAACGGCAGCGGCCCAGCCTTGTTGAGGATGGTGATCCTCGTGGCGATCACTTCCACCTTGCCGCTGGCGATCTTGTCGTTGACCGCATGGCGGGCACGCACCACGCCCTCGACCTGGATCACGTCCTCGTAGCCCAGCGAGGCGGCGACCGGGAACACCTCGACGTTGTCGGGCTCCACCGTGACCTGGACGATGCCCTCGTGGTCACGCAGGTCGATGAAGCACACGCCGCCGAGGTTGCGGGCCACGTCGGTCCAGCCGGCGAGGGTGATGGTCTGGCCGATCAGGGTCTCGTCGACCAGGCCGCAGAAATGGGTACGCATGGGGGCTCCGCGAATGGGGCAAGCGCCCGGCAGCCGGGCGGAAACCGGGAATTTTACCCTGTCGCCCGCCTCCCGCGGGACGCGTGCCGGCCGCGACCGCGCACGCTGCCGCCGCCCCGCGGGCAAACATCCTGTTCAGCGAAAGACCGGCAGGTTCCGGGGCGCATCTTCACGCGAGGACACCCGCCATGAGCCTGACCCGGCCGCATGACAAACCCGTGGTAACCGTTGTCCGGCAGCCGGGCGGGGGCGCATGACGGGGGCGCTGCTGATGCTGGCCGTGGCGGCCCTGGCGGGGCTGCTGCTGGCCTCGCCCCGCTTCGCCCGGACCAAGGCCGCCCTGTTCGCCCTGCTGCTGGCCAGCCTCAGCCTGTGGTGGCTGCTGGACCGCCTCAGCGGCAACGGCCTCGATGCGGCCACGCTCTACCACCTGCACAGCGGGATCGAAGGCGCCGGCGCCTGGGAATTCCGCGGACCGCTGGCGCTGGCCACGCTGCTGCTGCTGGCCTCGCTGCTGCTGCCAGCCTGGGTCGCGCGGCGGATGCGCCGTCGCCCGGCGCCCCCCGACGGTGCGGCAAGCGCCGCATTCCCGGCCTTCCTGGCGGTGTTCGCACTGGCCCTGCTGGCCAACCCGCTGGCGCGCGACGGCTGGCGCCTGTACCGCGACAGCCGCCCGGTGGACGCCAGCCAGGTCGCGGCCGAGTACGTGGTGCCGGAGCAGGCGCTGCGCCAGCGCCGCAATATCGTCTGGATCTACGCCGAAAGCCTGGAGCGCACCTACCTGGACGAGGCCGTGTTCCCCGGCCTGATGCCGCACCTATCCCGGCTGGCGGCCGAGGCGGTGGATGTCCGCGGGCTGGGCTCGCCCGCCGGCACCGGCTGGACCATCGCCGGCATGGTGGCCTCGCTGTGCGGGGTGCCGCTGACCACCGCGCGCGGTGACGAGAACAGCCTGGGCCGGATGGAGCAGTTCCTGCCGGGCGCCCACTGCCTGACCGACTACCTGCGCCGGCAGGGCTACCACCTGCAGTTCAGCGGCGGCGCCGACTCGGCCTTCGCCGCCAAGGACCGCTTCCTGCGCAGCCACGGCTACCACGAGGTCAGGGACCAGGCCTGGTTCCGCGCCCAGGGCGTCGCCCGCCGCCACTTCTCCAGCTGGGGCGTGCACGACGACGTGCTGCTGGACAGCGTGTTCGAGGATTTCATGCGGCTTTCGGCGGCGGGCCAGCCGTTCATGCTCACCGCCCTGACCATGGACACCCACCATCCCGCCGGCCACCTGCCGATGGCCTGCCGCGACGTGCGCCATGACAGCCCACATGGCGACATCGGCCTGCTGCGGGCCCTTGCCTGCAGCGACCGCCTGATCCACCGCCTGGTCGAACGCATCCGCGCCAGCGCGTACGCGGAGGACACGCTGGTGGTCGTGGCCTCCGACCATCTGGCCATGCCCAACGACCTCAGCCACGTGCTGGCGGACATGCCGCGCGAGAACCTGCTGCTGTTGCTCGACCCCGCCGAGGCCCCGCGCCAGTTGCACGCCACCGGCACCACCCTGGACACCGGCGCCACCGTCCTGGGCCTGCTGGACCCGGAGATCCGGGCGCTGGGCTTCGGCCGCTCCCTGCTGGACGGCGAGGCGCCGGCCAGCGCCAGCCTCGCCGCGCTCCAGGCCCCGGAGCGCTGGCCGCTGTACCTGGGCTTCGCCCACCAGCTGTGGACCGGCACCGAAACCCGCACCCTGCGCGTGGAGGACGACCGCGT
Organism: Pseudomonadota bacterium; assembly: GCA_023391775.1. Lineage (GTDB taxonomy): Bacteria > Pseudomonadota > Gammaproteobacteria > Xanthomonadales > Xanthomonadaceae > Pseudoxanthomonas. The sequence goes on from JAEWAG010000416.1 coordinate 4,556, forward strand.
GGTCGCCGGCGTGCAGCGCATCCGCCCGCCGGTGATGCTGGAGTACGACCAGGGCTGGAACATCGCCTCGATCGTGCTGGAAGACGCACCGCGCCAGTTCGCCGAGCGCGACCCGGACAACATCCTGGCCTACGTCGACCGCAGCACCGCCTTTCTCGACGAACCGGGCAGCGGCGAGTGGTGCGCGCTGGTGGTGGACCGCAACAACGCGCTGCAGTTCTACCCCGAGGTGGAGCTGGCCCGCGGCATCCAGGTCGACGCGCCGCTGCAGCAGGCCGCGGACGCGCGCCCGCGTCCGCGC
>JAEWAG010000419.1 GCA_023391775.1 Pseudomonadota bacterium
GTGCAGGCGGTGCCGGCCAGCACGCCGGCGGCCAGCAGCAGGGATAGGGACAGGCGCGAAAGACTGGGCTTCATCGGATCACTCTGCGAAGGACGCGCCGGCAGGGTCGGCGCGCGGGTTCGATCAGGGCTGGCTGCCGCCGCCGGCGGCGCCGAGCACGGCCTCGACCGAGGCGGTGGTGATCGGGTGGTAGCCCGGACGGGCACGCTCGAACACCTCGCGGGCGAAGGTCAGGCCTTCGGGCGTCTTCGCCAGCTCCTCGTAGATCGGCATGATCAGCTTGCGCCGGCCGACCCGCTGGATGAACTCGCCGGCCGCCTCGCGCGCCGGCTCATAGCCGCTGCGCAGGGCCAGCGGATACCAGCGCATGGCGATCTCGCCATTGGCGGTGCCGGTGAAGCCGTAGGCCTCGTCCAGCTGGGCCAGCTGCTCGGGCTTGAGCGTCTCGCCCATGCCTTCCAGGAAGCGCACCCAGGCCTGGGTGCCCCACTCGCCGGTGACCTGCGGGTTGGGCAGCTGCGCGCTGCCGCGCCAGGCGATGCGCGCGGTATCGACGCTGGAGAAGGTGCGCGACTGCGCGCGCTGGGCGAAGGCCGGGATGCCCGGCTTGTTCAGCCACTCGTCCAGTTCCTCGTCGCGCACCGCGCCGGCGTTGGGCTCGAGCAGGTTCTTGCGCAGGTAGGCGACGAAGGCGTCGCTGTCGGTGCTCTGGAAGGCATGGTCGTCGAACCAGCCGCGCAGGAAGGCGTCGAACTTCTCGCGGCCCACCCGCGACTCGAGGAACTTCAGGAACCACGAGCCCTTGGTGTAGGCCACTTCGCTCAGCGCCTCGTCCGGGTCACGCGTGCCCAGCGGCGGCAGCACCAGCACCTGGTCGGCGGCATCCATGCGGGCCAGGTCGGCCTTCAGCCCGTCCTGGTCGATCTGGCGCTCCATCTGCGCCATCTCCTCGCCGTACAGCGCCTCGGTGATGCGCTCCTGCACGTAGGTGGTGAAACCCTCGTTGAGCCAGATGTCCTTCCAGCTGGAGTTGGTCACCAGGTTGCCCGACCAGCTGTGCGCCAGCTCGTGGGCGATCAGCGACACCAGCGACTTGTCGCCCACGATCACGGTCGGGGTGATGAAGCTCAGGCGCGGGTTCTCCATGCCGCCGAACGGGAACGACGGCGGCAGCACCAGCATGTCGTAACGCTCCCACCGGTAGGGGCCGTACAGCGCCTCGGTGGTGGTGATCATCTTCTCGGTGTCCTCGAACTCGGCCACGGCGCGGTCGACCATGGACGGCTCGGCCCACACGCCGCTGCGCGCGGAAATGGGCTTGAACACCAGGTCGCCGGCGGCGATGGCCAGCAGGTAGGACGGGATCGGCTGCGGCATGCTGAAGCGGTAGTCGCCGTCGCGCGGCGCGGCCGGATCGTTGTCGGCGCTCATCAGCACCATCACGTCCGGACGCGAGGTGATGTGCGCGCTGTAGGTGAAGCGCACGCCGGGGGTGTCCTGCAGCGGCACCCAGCTGCGGGCGTGGATCGCCTGCGACTGGCTGAACATGAAGGGCAGCTGCTTGCCCTCGGTCATCGCCGGGTCCAGCCACTGCAGGCCCGATGCCTGCGGAGAGGTCGCATAGGTGATGCGGACCTTCGTGTTGCGTTCCGGGGCCTGGATGGTCAGCTTGCTGCCGAACACCGGGTCGGCCTCGGCCAGCGCGTACTGCAGCGGGAACCAGGCGTCCCCGCCGACGCCCTCGACCTTCTCGATCGCCAGGTCGCGGGTGTCCAGCACCAGCTCGGTGGCCTGCGCATCGGCCCATTCCAGGGTGTAGGTCGCGGTGCCGGAGAGGGTGCGGCTGTCGAAGTCCAGGGCCAGCGCCAGCTCCAGGTCGGCAATGCGGACCTTGTCCGGCTGCGAGTAGGAGCTTTCGTCGTGGCGGCGCTCGCTGGCGGCCGCCTTGGCCGGACGGTTGGCGGGGGATGCAGGATCGGCGGGGCCGGCCTGTTCGCTGGAGCAACCACTGGCGGCGGCAGTCATGGCAAGGGTAAGCAGCAGGGCTGGAAAACGCATGGCAAGGCACGAAGCGGGAAAGCGCCGAGTGTAACCCGCGGGCCTCGGCAGCCGCCTTTCCGTGCGACCAGCGCGGCCCCTGGAACGGCCCGGCGCAAGTCGGGCGCGCACACTGGCGTGGAAGGCGGGGCCGCGACGCAGGCGCCGGCCCCGCGCCGGCTCACACGCGGTAGCCGGTGTGCACCGCGACGATGCCGCCGCTGAGGTCGACGTAGCCGCAGCGCGACAGGCCGGCCTCTTCCATCATCGCCTTCAGCTGGTCCTGCGGCGGGTGCTTGCGGATGCTCTCGGCCAGGTACTGGTAACTGTCGCCGTCACCGGCAAACAGCTGGCCCAGCTTCGGCAGCACCTTGAACGAGTGGAAGTCGTAGATCGGCTTGAACCACTCCGCGCGTACTTCCGAGAACTCCAGCACGCGGGCCTGGCCGCCGACGCGCAACACGCGCCGGATTTCGCGCAGCGCCGCGGCCTTGTCGGTGACGTTGCGCAGGCCGAAGGCCATCGTCACCAGGTCGAAGCTGGCATCGGGAAACGGCAGCTTCTCGGCGTTGCACTGCACATAGTCCAGGCCGGCGACCAGGCCGCGGTCGGTCATGCGGTCGCGGCCCACCGAGAGCATGCCGGCGTTGATGTCGCCCAGGACGATGCTGCCGGACGGCCCCACCCGCGGGCGCAGCAGCGCGGCGATGTCGCCGGTGCCGCCGGCCAGGTCCAGCACCCGGTCGCCGGGCTTCACCTGGCAGGTCGCGGTGAAGTAGCGCTTCCACGCACGGTGGATGCCCAGGCTCATCAGGTCGTTCATCAGGTCGTACTTGCGCGCGACCGATGTGAAGACCTTGCCCACCAGCTTCTGCTTCTCCGACGCCGGAACGTCGCGGAAGCCGAAGTGGGTGGTGCCGCTGTCGTAGGGGGATTCGCTCATGGCGTGATTATGGCACCGGCGACCGTGGCCCGGGTCACGCCGCGGACACGGCGTGGCTGCGACGCGTGGACCGGCGGCAGCGTAGGCTGTCGGCACCCCTGCCCGGAGCTTCGCCGTGGATCCAGCCCCCGATTACCGCGCCCTGCTCGCCGTCGCCCTCGAGGAAGCCCGTACCGGCCTGGCCGAGGGCGGCATCCCGATCGGCGCCGCCCTGTTC
>JAEWAG010000008.1 GCA_023391775.1 Pseudomonadota bacterium
GGGACACGTCGTGCGGGCCGGGCGAGGCTTCCGGGTGGCCCTGGAAGGAGAACGCCGGCGCATCGGTCAGCTCGATGCCCTGATTGGTGCCGTCGAACAGCGAACGGTGGGTGACGCGCGCGTTGGCCGGCAGGGTCGCCTCATCCACCGCAAAGCCGTGGTTCTGCGAGGTGATGAGCACGCGACCGGTGTCCAGGTCCTGGACCGGATGGTTGGCGCCATGGTGGCCATTGGCCATCTTCGTGGTGCGCGCGCCGGCGGCCAGCGCCAGCAGCTGGTGGCCCAGGCAGATGCCGAACAGTGGCACCTTCTTCGCCACAAACTCGCGGATCGCCTCGATCGCGTAGTCGCAGGGCTCCGGGTCGCCCGGGCCGTTGGACATGAACACGCCGTCCGGGTTCAGCGCCAGCACCTCGGCGGCCGGGGTCTTCGCCGGGACCACGGTCACCTCGCAGCCGCGTTCGGCCAGCATGCGCAGGATGTTGGTCTTCACGCCGAAGTCGTAGGCCACGACGCGGTACTTCTTCCCGGCAGTGACGAATGCGTTGCGGTCCAGGTCGAGCTGGCCCTCGTTCCACGCATAGCGCTCGCCGGTGCTGACCACCTGGGCCAGGTCCATGCCCTTGAGGCCGGGGAACTTGCGCGCCGCTTCCAGCGCGGTGTCCACGTCCACGCCTTCGCCTGCCATCAGCGCACCGTTCTGGGCGCCGCGCTCGCGCAGCAGGCGGGTGAGCTTGCGGGTGTCGATTCCGGAAATGGCAACCACGCCGCGCGCGGCCAGCCAGTCCTGCAACGATGCTTCGCTGCGCCAGTTGCTGGGCCGGCGCGGCACGTCGCGAACGATCAGGCCGGCCGACCAGACCTTGGCGGCCTCGTCGTCCTGGCCGGTGCAGCCGGTATTGCCGATGTGCGGATAGGTCAGGGTGACCAGCTGGCGCGCATAGGAAGGATCGGTCACGATCTCCTGGTAGCCGGTCATGGCGGTGTTGAACACTACTTCGCCGACGGCCAGGCCACTGGCGCCTACGGATTCGCCCTCGAACACGGTGCCGTCTTCGAGGACGAGGATTGCGGGATGGGTCACGTCGTTCGCCTTGCTGGTGGAGGAGCCCTGTCGCCGGCCTGCCGCGTGGACGGCAGGCTGCAAAAAACCACGGACGGGCGCTTCTCCGGTCCGGGCATGGGGTAACAGGCGAGCGGGAATTGTACCGGCGACGCCCCCAAAAGGGAACGCCGGATCCACACCGGCGGCGTGCGCCGTGGCCGCGGTTCAGTCCTGGCCGAACAGCAGCCCGCGCATGCTGTACAGCCCGGCAGGACGGCCTGCGAGCACGCCGGCCGCCTGCAAGGCGCCTCGGGCGAAGATGTCGCGGTTGGTTGCACGATGAACCAGTTCGATTCGCTCCCCCTGCCCCGCGAACTGCACCAGGTGCTCACCGACGATGTCGCCCGCGCGCAGGCTCGCGTAACGCGGCTCGGCCCCGGCCCGCGCGGCCGATTCGCCCAGGGTCAGCGCGGTGCCGGACGGCGCGTCCTTCTTGTGCACGTGGTGCGACTCGACCACGTCGCAGTCCCAGCCGGACAGCGTGCGCGCCGCCTGCTCGACCAGCGCATCAAGCACGGCCACGCCGATGCTGAAATTGGACGCCCACAGCAGCGGGATCGAGCTGGCCGCCGCCTGCATCGCCTCGCGCTGCGCCCGCTCCAGCCCGGTGGTGCCGGACACCAGGGCGCTGCCACGCCGCGTGCACTGCTGCAGCACCCGGTCGAAGCCGGCCGGCAGGCTGAAATCGATGGCGACGTCGAAGTCCGGGGCCCCGGCCAGTTCGGTCGCGGCAAACTGGGGCACGCCGTCCACCACGCGCTGGGTGGGCGCGCGTCCGGCGACCGCCGCCACCACCTGGTACTGCTCCGGGGACGCGGCCGCCAGGCGCAGCAAGGCCTGGCCCATGCGCCCGGAGGCGCCGTGAATGAGGACTTTCAGAGGCGTGTTCATACACTCCGCAGGCTAGCTGCCCGAGCCGGCGCGCGGCAAGCCGCAGGACGCACCCGACGGCACCAGCCCACCGCGAGCGGAGGCCGCACCCGGTGGGTGCACCGCCTCACCAGACCAGGTCGTCGGGCACCTGGTAGCGCGGATCGGCATACGGATCGTCCCCGGCCGGGGCGTCCGGATCGACCTTCAGCGCCACCGAGGGCGGGAAGATTTCCGCGGCCTGGGCCAGCATCGCCGCGTCCACCAGCAGGTAGCGACCATTGAGCTGGACCACGCCCAGCTCGCCGGCGTTGAGCGCGCGCAACTGCCCGGCGGTGACGTAGATGCGCTTGATCTTGCCGCCGTACTCGAAGTGGCGGGCGATGTCGGCCGCCTCGTCATTGAGCACGCGGCCCTGCAACAGCTCTTCGAGCCTGGCGCGGGCCTCGCGGCGCTGGCGCGCCTCTTCCTGTCGACGCTGCTCGGCCTCCAGGCGCTCCTGCTTCTCCTGCTGCGCGCGCAATGCCCAGGCCTTGCCCAGGTCCATCTCGCTGGCCGGCTTGCGCCGAGGGGCGTCGCCACTTCTGGCCTGGGACTGGCCCTGGCGCGGCCCCCGGCCGGGGCCCTTGCCCTTGGCCTGGCGGTGCGCGTGGTCCTTGCGGTCGCCATGCGCCTGCGGTCGCGGCTTGCCGCCAGCGTCCTTGCGCGGCTGCGGGCGTTGCGGCGCGGGCGCCTTGAAGCCGAGGTTGAGGAGCTGCTCGCGGAGGCTGTCGGTCATGGGTCTTGCGGCCACGGGGCCGTCGATCGGAACCGCGGCGGGGGTCGCCACGGTCGGTCAGTCAGTAGTGGGGCGGCGGCGGCTCGCTGCCGGGGTCGGCATACAGCGTGCCACGCAGGCCGCGCAGGTCGGCCAGCACTGCCTGCAGCAGCGCGTCGGTGCGGGCGCGCTCCATGCGCGCCTCGGCCAGCGCCTCGCTCATGTCGGACAGAGCCTGCTCCTGGAACGCAAGCCGCGTTTCAAGTTCGACCAGGCGCTGCTCCAGCGCATCGTCACCGTGGGGCATGGTGCTCATCGTGTCGGTGGCGCCGGTGGCGGCTGGCCGGGCTCCGAAGCGCCGCGGGCGTACCCGGCGGCGCACGGAAACCCGCCGGACCGCGCCTCAGCGCGCGATTTCCAGCAGTTCGACGTCGAAGGTCAGGGTCGCGTCCGGACCGATCACCCCGCCCGGGGCGCCGTTGGCCCCGTAGGCCAGGTCCGACGGGATCCAGAAGCGGTACTTGGCGCCGACCGGCATCAGGGCCACGCCCTCGGTCCAGCCGGCAATCACGTTGCCGAGCGGGAACTGGGCCGGCTGGCCGCGCTGGTAGGAGCTGTCGAACACGGTGCCGTCCAGCAGCTTGCCCTCGTAATTGACGCTGACGGTGTCGCTGGGGGTCGGACGCGGGCCGCTGCCCTGGCGCAGGACCATGTACTGCAGGCCCGACGGGGTGGTGATCACGCCTTTCTGGTTGCGGTTCTGGGCGAGGAAGGCGGCGCCGTCGGCGCGGTTCTTCTCGGCGGCGGCCTGCTGCTTGCGGCCCATGAAGCCCTGCAGCGCCGACATCGCCTCCTGCTCGCTCATCAGCACGTTGCCGTTGGAGAACGAGGCACGCACCGCCTGCATCAGCACGGACAGGTTGATGTCCTCCTTCAGCGGGGCCAGCGACGGGCCGACCATGCGGTCGCCGACCAGCAGGCCGACCTGGTCGCGCGCCGGGGC
>JAEWAG010000044.1 GCA_023391775.1 Pseudomonadota bacterium
GGACATGGGCCGCCAGCGCGCGCAGCGAGGCGAAGATGCGGTGGTTGTCTTCGCCGTCCGAACGCAGCTGTACGCCGTACCGCTTGTTCACCGCCAGCGACAGCTCCAGCGCGTCGATCGAGTCCAGGCCGAGGCCGTCGTTGAACAGCGGGGCCTCCGGATCGATCCCGGCCGGATCCACGCCTTCCAGGTTCAGGCTCTCCACCAGCAGTTCTGCCAGTTCGCGCTCGGCTTCGGTCTGCGACATTGCGGCATCCATTACATGCGGGCCGGCAACGATCCGGCATCGGCCGCCCCGGCGCAAGTCCGGCGCGAAGGTCGACCGCGGCCCCCGCGGTATCATGCCCGTCCGCCTGCCGCACCCGGTTGCTCCGCATGACCCCAAACGACCCCGCCGCCGCCGCGGCCCCCAGGGCACAGCTGCAGGAGGCGGACGTGGTCGACACCGACGTGCTGGTGATCGGCGGCGGCCCGGCCGGCACCACCGCGGCCACCTTCCTGGCCCGCCGCGGCCGCAAGGTCGTGCTGCTGGAGAAGGACGTGCACCCGCGCTTCCACATCGGCGAGTCGCTGCTGCCGATGAACCTGCCGATCCTCGAGCGCCTGGGCGTGCTGGAGCAGGTGCGCCAGATCGGCGTGTACAAGCCCGGCGCCGACTTCCCGATGCGCGGCAACGCCGACAGCGTCAACGTGTTCCGCTTCGACCGCGCGCTCAACCCGCGCTTCGGCCATGCCTACCAGGTCAAGCGCGCCGAGTTCGACACCATCCTGTTCGACAACGCCATCGGCAGCGGCGTGGACGCGCGCCAGCAGGTCAAGGTCGAGCAGGTCGAGTTCGGCGCCGACGGCCGCCCCGCCCTGGTGCGCGCGCGCCAGGCCGCCGGCCCCGCGCTGGCCTTCCGCCCGCGCTACCTGGTCGACGCCAGCGGCCGCGACACCTTCCTCGGCAACAGGTTGAAGCTGAAGAAGAAGAACCCCAGGCACCAGTCCGCCGCGATCTTCAGCCATTTCCGCGGCGTGGCCCGGCGCGAGGGCGAGGCCGCCGGCAACATCACCGTCGAGCGCTTCGCCCACGGCTGGATGTGGCTGATCCCGCTGACCGGCGACGTAATGAGCGTCGGCGCGGTGTGCTTCCCCGAATACCTCAAGACCCGCAAGGGCGACAACGAATCCTTCCTGATGCAGACCCTGCGCGACACCCCGTCGGTCTGGGCGCGCATGGCCGGCGCCGAACGCGTCGCGCCGGTGCACGCGACCGGCAACTACTCCTATACCTGCCGGCGCATGCATGGCCCCGGATGGGTCATGGCCGGCGACGCCTTCGCCTTCATCGACCCGGTGTTCTCCTCGGGCGTGTACCTGGGCATGAACAGCGGCGAGCAGGCCGCGGCCACGGTCGACGCGATCCTGCGCGACCCGGCCCGCGAGGCCGCCGAGCAGCGGGCCATGGACCGCCGCCTGCGCCGCGGGCTGCGCTATTTCTCGTGGTTCATCTACCGCTTCACCACCCCGGTCATGGAGTACCTGTTCGCCAACCCGCGCAACCACTGGCAGCTGGAACAGGCGGTGATCTCGATGCTGGCCGGCGATGTGTTCGACAACCCCGGCGTGCGCTGGCGGCTGCGCCTGTTCCGCCTGGTCTACAACCTGACCGCGCTGCGCATGGCGCCGCAGGCGCTGGCCGGCTGGTGGCGGCGGCGGCGCCAGGTGGGCCAGCGCTTCATCGGCGACACCCTGCAGGGAGGCAACCCGTGAGCCGCCCGCTGCCCCTGCCCGCTTGCGACGCGCAGCTGCAGGTCGCGTACGCGCCGGCGGAAACGCTGGAGGCGCAGCTGGCCGATGCGCGCACCCTGGCGGTGTTCGGCTTTGGCCCCGATGCGCCACACCACGCCGATCCGCGCTGCCTGGTGGTACCGCTGCAGCCGCTGCAGGGCCCGGCCCCGGTCGAGGTCTGGCGCTGCGCCGGCCCGGTCCGGCACGGACGCGACGGCGACGTGGCCTGGTCCACCGACGGCCAGCTGCTGTTCGGCGCGATGGAGGTGGAGGAGCCGGCCGATGGCGGCATCGAGGCCGCCGCGCGCATCGCCTACACCCGCCTGGGCGCGTTCCTGGCGCAGGCGCCGGCCCGGCACCTGCTGCGGGTGTGGAACTATCTCGACGCCATCACCCTGGGCGAGGACGACCAGGAGCGCTACCGCCAGTTCTGCGTGGGACGCAGCGCGGGCCTGGGCCAGCTGGAGGCGACCCGCCTGCCGGCCGCCACCGCGATCGGCCGCTGCGACGGCCGCCGCGTGCTGCAGGTGTACTGGCTGGCCGCCGGCGCCGAGGGCACGCCCCTCGAGAACCCCCGCCAGATCAGCGCCTACCGCTATCCGCGGCAGTACGGCCCGCAGCCGCCGAGCTTCGCCCGGGCCATGCTGCCGCCGGCCGGCAGCCGGATGCCGCTGCTGCTGTCAGGCACCGCGGCGATCATCGGCCATGCGTCGCAGCACGCCGGCTCGGTGCCGGCCCAGGTCGACGAGACCCTGGCCAACATCGGCATCCTGATCGAGCGCGCCCGGCACAGCCGGCCCGCGCTGCCGGAGGCACCGGATGCGGGCACGCTGCTGAAGGTCTACGTGCGCGAACCCGGCGATGCGGCGAGCGTGGCCCAGGCCCTCGCCCGGCGCCTGGACCCGGCCGTGCCACGGCTGCTGCTGCATGCGCAGGTGTGCCGGCGCGAGCTGCTGGTGGAGATCGACGGCGTGCACGGCACGCCAGCCGGCTGAGCCGGCGGCGCGCAGCTTCGTCAATCGGCGACGGGGACGCAGCCGGTCTGCTCGCCGGCAAACGGGTTCCAGCGCGAGCGCGGCTCGCACGGCGGCAGCTTCGGCGCCTGCGACGCGGCCCGCCGCGCGGCTTCGGCACGGGCCTGCTGCAGGCGCTGCGCCTTGAGCTTCTCCAGCGCCGCGCGGATCTGCGGCAGCGCCGCCAAGGCCGCCTTCTCGCCCTCGATGATGGCCTGGTTGCGCCGGGTGAAATCGGCCGAGCCGTAATCCAGCACGTCGGGCCGGATCACCACCTCGGCCCGCGCCAGTTCCTGCTCGCCCAGGCGCTGGCCCATGATCGCGATCGACTGGTTGACGATGCCCAGCATGCCGTCCGGGCGGCGCCCGCTGGCCTTGCTGGAGATGTCCACGGCGATCACCAGGTCCGCGCCGAGCTGGCGTGCCGCGTCCACCGGCACCGGGCTGACCACGCCGCCGTCCACGTACTGGTACGGGCCGATGCTCACCGGCTCGAACACCCCCGGCACGCTGCTGGACGCACGCACCGCCTGGCCGGTGTTGCCGCGCACGAACACGGTGCGCTCGCCGGTCTCCAGGCGCGTGGCGACCGCCGCGAACGGCCGCGGCAGGCGCTCGATCGGGCGCTTGCGCACCTGCTCGTTGACGTAGTCCTGCAGGGCCACGCCCTGGATCAGGCCACCGGAGAACAGGCGCACGTCGCGGATGCTGCCCTCGTCCAGGGCCACCGCCTTTTCCTGCAGCTGGAACGGATCCATGCCGCTGGCATAGAGCGCGCCGACCACGCTGCCGGCGCTGGTGCCGGCAACCACGTCGGGCCTGAGGCCGTTGGCCTCCAGCATCTTGATCACGCCGATGTGGGCAAAGCCCTTGGCCGCGCCACCGCCCAGCGCCAGGC